>CAMADY010000039.1 GCA_945831805.1 uncultured Prevotellaceae bacterium | reverse complement strand
AAAGCGAAGCGACTGAAAGAACAAATATAAACAATAACGAACAAATATCAACAAACTTTTTCCGTAAACACCAAACTTTTAGTACACCAAATTGGACACCCTAGTAATTAGTTGTAAAAAAAAATAAGGAAATTGTTTGGTGGTTACAAAGAAAAGTTGTAATTTTGTAGCGTTGAGTTGCAAAGAGAATAAGAGCTATGACAAAGAAACAAGAAATACAACTTTTTGATAGCAAAAAGGTACGCACAGTGTGGGATTCAGAACAGGAGAAATGGTATTTTTCCATTGTTGACATTGTGGCTATTTTGACGGAAAGTGTTGATCCATCAGCATATTGGAGAAAACTTAAACAACGTTTAAAGAAAGAAGGCAATGAAACCGTGACAAGTTGTCACGCTTTTAAAATGCTTTCTGCGGATGGAAAGATGCGACTAACAGATGTAGCAGACCAAGAACAGATGTTTAGACTTATCCAGTCTATCCCTTCGTCAAAGGCAGAGCCATTCAAGATTTGGATGGCGCAGGTTGCATCACAACGTATTGACCAGATGCAAGACCCTGAGCTCTCAATAGAACAGGCTGTTGCTGACTATAAGCGTTTGGGGTATAGCGACAAGTGGATAAACAACCGTATCAAAGGCATAGAGGTACGTAAGGAACTGACTGATGAATGGGAACGTGCTGCAAAGTTACAATATTTTCCGTAACTTCCAAATAAACAGAAAAAAACTGCCTAATTGTTTGGTGGTTACGCAGAAAAGTAGTAACTTTGCACTCGCAAACTAATTATTTGCACTCGAACAATAAATTAATTTATGACAAACAGACGTAACAGAGAACGAGAAAGAATAAATAAGGAAGCTCTTGGAAAAGTAGCTGACTTTATTTTGGACTTGATAAAACTTATCTTTGCAGGTGTCATACTTGTTGGAATAATAGACATGTCTGTTAATACAATGTTGCTTGTCATCGTAGGATCTGTGATATCAGTTATTCTGTTTGCTCTATGGTATGTAGTATTCATCAGAAGTAAAAGAAAGGGTTAAGTAAAATGGCATTTTTATATTTTCTTTCGTTTATTGGAATAGTAGCACTTGTTGCGCTTGTTTACAACTACATATTGTTGAAGCGCGAAGAGCGTGAAGATAGTAATCTGGCATTGAGCTAAAATAAGTAAAAAATACTATCATAATATATATGATACTAGCCATATACGTATGGCTGGGACAATTAGCAACAGCGTGGTTCTCCTGTTAGCAGGAGATGAAAAGGGAATGGGGTGTGAGTCCCCAACAGGCCCGGCTGCTGTATTTCCCCCTTTGCCAATTGGCATGCTGACAACGATAGACCACTGGACGCTGGTTCGGGAAGGTGTTGTCGGCTGAGGGATGAGTCAGAAGACCTGCCACCGACTGCTTGCCTGCCGTGAAGGCAGAAAATAGTGTTCGCCGTGACCTACGGGAAAAAGGTAAGGCGACAAAAAAAGTATGATACATAATTAACTTTTTATATATAATCAAACAATTCAAACAAAATCAAAATGAAGAAAATTTTACTTTCTTTGATGGCGGTGGTTTGTGCACTGACAGTTAGTGCGACGGACTACACCACATTGACTACCCTCGACTTTGAGGATGGCACTTCTGCGTTTGCACAGGACAGCCGTATTACAGTGTCTGTTTCTAATGACGCTACCCTGAACTCAAATGTTCAGACTTTCAATTGTGCAAAAAATGCACAGAATGGTTACTCTTTCTCACATTACAGTTTCAAGAATGCCCTTTATGAGGCTGTTGACGTTGTAGAAAGCGTAAAGATAGAGCTTGACTACTACAATACTAACGGTGGTCGTGCTATTCTCTCTATCGGTGATGCTGATGTACGTGGCACAACAGGTAACTCTTCTAAGGCTACCTATTCAAACAAGGGAGCTATCTTCGCCCTCGGTTCTGATAGGAATAATTCTCGTTTGAATGGTGTTGCTGGCTCTCTTGCAGATTTTACCAACAAGTGGTTACACGTGAGCGTAACAGTTGACCAGAAAAACAAGACTTATTCATATGTAATCTTAGACAAGGCTACAGCAAATGAGATTAAGGCAGAATCTGACAAGGCTTTCTATTCTGCAGATGCTGACAAATGTACTCAGATTGATATCTTCGGTTATATCAACAACTCTACATGTGCTCACCTCGACAACGTTGTAATCTCTTACATCGGTTCGAAGGCTGCAAAGGCAAACTACACAATCAAGTACATGTGTGGCACTACAGAGGTTAAGGAGTCAGAAACTGTAGAAGGTATTGTAGGTAGCGCACCACAGCTCCTTGCTGCTCAGAAGGCAGACTTCACAGCTGAGGGCAAGAAGTACATCTACACTGATGACAATGCTTCTTCTTCAACAGTTGCTGCTGATGGCTCAACCGTAGTTACGGTTAACTACCGTGAGGCTGCTTCATATACAGTAAATGCAAAGTACAACGGCGAGGTTATCTCTACAGCTACTGTATTCGAAGGTGACGATGCTGCGGTTTACGCTCCTTACTATCAGCTTGTTGATGGCAAGCTCTATGGCACACCAAATGTTGACAAGGGTACACTCTCTTACGGTCAGGTTACTGTAAAGGCTGTTGCTGCTGACACAGACGTTAACGTAAGCTACACAGAGGATGCCAACCAGAATGCAGTATTCTTCGCTGAGGCAGAGAACATCTCTACACTCAAGGCTTATGAAGATGTCTATACAAACATCCGTATGTCTAACGGTGCTGTAGGCTATGCAGAGGCTGACGGTGCCGTAATCGTTAACCTCCCTGCAGGTAAATATACCGTTACATCTGCTTCACGTGCAGGTACAACAAACTTCTCAGCAAATGGTGAGAATGTTCTTTCACTCGTTTCTACAGGTGCTGTAGTTACCACAACAGGTGCAGAGTTCACTCTCACCAAGTCAACAGACATCACAGTAAGCGAAGGTTCTACATTAGCTTACTTCGACTATGTTCTCATTCGCAAGACCGGCGAGTACGTTGCTCCTGTCAACACCGTTGCTGCTGGCAAGTACATTGCTCAGGTGACTATCGCAGAGGCAGAGGGCGTTGCGGTTCCTGCTGAGTTCCAGGCATACGTTGGTACCCACAAGTACGGCATGGACCTTGCTGGTGACGAGAAGAAGCTGACCATCTCCGGCATGTCTATCATGAACAACATGGAGATTGTTGGCGACGCTGTTGCTTACGACGCTACAAAGACGTTCAAGATGAACGGCAAGGAGTTCACCATCTGCTCTGTTGACGGTACGAAGACAGAGGGCGAGCTCGCTGTAACAAAGAACGAGGACGGCTCTATCTCTATCGAGGACTTCGGCTTCATGAAGGGCGGTAAGTTCGCTGGTACTGCAAAGAACATCACTGCTTACGTTCCTGAGTACGTGGAGGCAGAGGCAAACATCACCTTCGAGGATGTTGACCTCCAGGGCAAGACATACTACGACGGTTCTGACGGTTATGGTCTCATTGCTACTGCTGAGAAGTTCAGCTTCATCAACTACAACCCTGGCGGCTACTGGTATGGCTTCGGTGTTTCTGCTACACGCAGCGACATCTATACTGGCATCTACAAGGACGACAGTCAGTTCAACTCTGTTGTTGCCGGCGGTATGCAGTCAGAGAAGTTCGCTGTATGTTACTACAATGAGTATCAGGCTATCAATTCTGATGAGTATCCAGAGATCTACGCAGAGGATAACATCAAGCCAGAGTATGCTTACATCACCAACACTGCATACACAGTGAAGTCAATGACCGAGGGCGACACCTTCTCTAAGAAGTTCGACGAGACAGACTGGCTGAAGCTCACTATCATCGGTCTTGACAATAAGGATAATGAGACAGGCGAACCAGTAGAATTCTATCTCGCTAAGGATGGCAACATCGTAACAGAGTGGACAAAGGTTGACCTCACATCTCTCGGCGTATGCTCACACATCCGCTTCACTATGGACTCTTCTGACAAGTCATACGGCTACATGAATACTCCTGCTTACTTCGCTCTCGACAACATGAAGGCAGAGAACACAACAGACAAACCAACAGCCGTTAAGGGTGTTGCTAACGTTCAGAAGGCAGCTCAGAAGGTTCAGAAGCTGATGAAGAACGGTCAGATTCTCATCAAGACTGCCAACGGCATCGTTAATGCTGCTGGTGCACAGGTGAAGTAAAAAGTAATAAGTAAAAAGTAATAAGTAAAAATTGGCTCCGCAAGGTCTTTTGATGGCTTTGCGGAGTTTTTTTTTGTATATAGACGTTGCGTTGGTTATAAAAAAAACGTGCTAATTGTTTGGTGGTTACGGAGAATTGTTGTAATTTTGCAGCTGTAAATTAATAAAATGCATTTTCAAATGGGAATTGATGTAACCGGAACTTCAAGAGAACGTTATGATAAAACGATACGAAGAAAAGAGAAATTAGCAGAACATTGTTTGAAACTATCTCAGATAACATTTGCTTCTACAGTATTGACAAACTCTGTTGGCTTTATTGTGAATGGAATGGTTATAGAAAATCTGATAGTTTTTATAATGGGAATATTTATAACTGTTTTTTTTACTTGGCTGGGTAATAGAATATTAATTTTTTAATTTTTTATTGAAATATGAATTTTACAGAATACATGGCACTGTTGTTTACCATGCTTGCTTTATTTGTGGGTATGATAGTAGCTTGGACTTATACAAAACCAGGTAAGCGTTGGTTGGCAAGTTTGTAGAAAGAAATGAACAAAATTAGACATATACTCGCTTTGCTGATGCTGATAGTGTCGGCAGGGATGGCAATGGCAGAGACGGTGGCTACGGTTACTGTCGGCGGAACGACAACGGAGTATGCTTCGCTGGGGGATGCCTTTAGGGCAGCCAATGTCGCAGAGGCAGAGCCAGTGATGAAACTGACGTTTGGAGCGGCGAGCCAGTCGGTGATGGGAAGTATAGACATCAGGCGCTCCATGGTGCTCGACCTCAACGGCAAGACGCTCAACGGTTCGGCACTGAAGTTTTTCAACGTGAGGAACAGCCAGCTGACGGTGAGGGACAGCGGCACGAAGGGTTCTATAAGGCTCAGCGTGCCAAACGTTCCTGCGGCTACGGCAACGGCGGTGGTGAGTCTCGACGGCGGCGCACTGCTGATGGAGAGCGGCACGCTATTGAACAATACGCCGTACGACTCCACCTGCTGCGTCATTGCGGAGAACAAGAGCCGCGTGGTGATGGCGGGCGGCATGCTGCGTAGTATCAACACTGATGCTAAGTCTCCAACGATCTGCGTGCTGGCGAAGGGCGAGGGCACTACGGTCGATATCAAGGACGGCACGGTGCAGTCGCGTGCTATGCGTCAGTATAGCTACGGCGTGCTGCTCGACAAGGGTCCGCAGCTGACGATGACGGGCGGCTTGATACAGATGCTCGTGGTTGATGACGCATACTCCCATAGCAACCGCTATAACTACGGCATCATGAACCGCGAGGGCAAGGCAGCCATCAGCAGCGGCACCATCAGCGTGACGGCGCGCTCGGACAGCTATGCGCTGTATGCTTCGAATGCGAAGGCGGTGTTTGACGTTACGGGTGGACAGTTCCTCGTTGACGTGGTTTCGGACAATGGTATCATCAACAGGATAACGTCAGACAACATACACTTCTCTGCTGGCGACTTCTCTTCAAAGCTCAACATGAAGGACTATATGGTGAAGGGCAGGTATGTCGTGGAGGTTCCGATGACAGACAGCCGCTACGACGAGGGCTACCTCTTCACCGTGGCAGACAGTCCGCAGTTTGTCTTCGTGAGGAACATGACGCAGAAGACAGCCTACGAGACTCTGAAGGAGGCTATGGAGGATGCTGTCCAGGGTGACGTGCTGATGCTCGTCAGCGACTATGAGCTTGACCAGAACCTTACGATCAAGAAGGGCGTGAGGGTTGTTGTTCCGCATAATGCGAAGAACGAGACCAACGGCGCTTATCCTCTATCGATAGATGCCAGCACTTCGTCGCCGATGCCTTACAGGACGCTGACGATAGCAGAGGGCGTGAAGCTTACCGTTGAGGGTGAGCTGGAGCTTGCGGGACTTATGGTATCGCCTCATGGCGGCACATGGCATGGCACCGGCGTGCCTTACGGAAAGTACAGTTTCGTAAAGCTTGGCAGGAATGCACAGATAGACGTTAAGGGACAGATGTACTGCTGGGGATATGTTGCCGGCAAGGGTACGGTGACGGTAGAGAACGGCGCTACGCTCTATGAGCCTTTCGTAGTGGTGGATTGGCAGGGCGGCACGCGTACCAGCGGTGCTTACAAAAAGGCGTTCCCATACAACCAGTACTACGTTCAGGCAGTGGAGAGCAAGGTGGTCTTCATGCCTGGCGCAAAGGGACTCTGTGCTACCGACTTCAATGCTGAGGGCGAGGTGCATCCGGTGTATGACTTCTCTTACATTACCGCCGACAAGGGATTCTTCCAGACGGGTAACAAGACAAGGATAACACGCCAGTATGACGGCACCACGGACCGCGTGAGCTACACCTTCGAGGGTGACTGCAAGCTTGGCAACATCAACATGACGGTGGGCGGCTATGAGCTCGACTCACGAATAGACGGCTACTGCCTGCCGATACCAAACAACTACACGCTGAACGTTAAGAGCGGTACGTTTACTATACTTAATGCCACATACATGACTCCTGGCAGCGTGATGAACATCGCAAAGGATGCTACGGTGGTGGCAGACTCTACGCTGTTCCTCATGGACAGGAAGGACTGGAAGCTGTATGGCGGTCCGAGCTATGTGGCTCCGCTGGCCTACACCGTAGCGAACGAGACAGACAACCGCACGGTGCGCTGGGGAACGAACGGCACGGGTGCTATGGACGAGACGCTGCGCACCGCTACGTCGTACGAGCGCATGGGCAACTGCCGCCTGAACATCGACGGCACGCTGCGCCTGAAGGAGCGCTTCCAGGCTTCACCGTCGTCAGCGGAGATTGTTTCGGAGAATGGTACGGGTAGGATATGCTATGACTTCCCACAGGTTGTGAACGAGAAGAAAGATACGTGCTATTTCATGGAATTCCGCCTTGCAAAGGCTGTCGGCGAGCGTATGTATCCGGTAAAGCTCCAGAATGGTGCCTCTAAGACGCTATCGACGCTCGGGGTAGGTAACAATACTACTTTGTATTCTAACGGCGCTGGATGGGCGTTTGTGGGCGATCTGGACGGTGATGGCAGGGTGACCATGTCAGAGGCCAATGCTATTGCCAACTGCGCTCTCGGTAAATCAACGCTTCCTCTGAGAACTGCCGACGTCGATGGCGACGGAAAGATAACGCTGAACGATGCGAAGAGGGCGGTTTCAATCTTTGTTCGACTGAACAAAGATTGAAAAGGTAAAAAGTAAAAAGTAAAAAGTAAAAAGGTAAAAGGTAAAAGGTAGAGAGATTAGAGAAATTAAAAAAGGTTTTGGGCAAAAGCTCAAAACCTTTTTTTTCTAGTATCTCTAGACTTCCTATACTTTTTAGGCTTTCCTATTCTTCCTAGACTTTTTCCTTATTCCTTATTCCTTTTTCCTTTCAGAGCTTGCTCTGACCGTAGAGCACTGGGTTTGTTGATGGGTCGTTGTACATTTTCATCTGGCGATAGACCTTCATGTACTTGCGGCCGGCGGCGATGTCGGTGAGGAGCTGGTCGATGGCTGAGGAGAGGTCAACCTGCTGCTCCAGGAGGACGGCGAGCTTGCCGCGGCATGTAGCGAGATGATCCGCTGAGGCATCGGTGCGCTCCGTCTGCTCCTGCATGTGGTAGATCTTCAGTGCGAGGATGGAGAGGCGGTCTATGGCCCATGCTGGGGACTCGGTGTTGATGGTGGCATCGGCGAGAACCTGCACGTCCTTGTACTGCTCACGGAAGAAGGTGTCGATGTCCTCAACCATGTCGGTGCGGTCCTGGTTCGACTTGTCGATGCTGCGCTTCAGCACGAGGGCTGCCTGAGGGTCTATCTGCGGATCGCGGATGATGTCTTCGAAGTGCCACTGCACGGTGTCTATCCAGCACTTGTGGTAGAGCGTTGCCTCTATGGTTCCAGCCTCGTATGGGTTCTGGATGGGTGTCTCTACGTTGTCGGTTACGTGGTAGTCGTTGATGGCACGACGGAATATATCGTTTGCTTTTTCTGTGAACATATTTTGTATGATTATCTGATTGTCAAAAAATTTGCTTTGCAAAATTACGTAAAAACAATGATAGTGCCAAGAAAGCATGTTATGTTTTAATAAAATTTATTTAAAAGATAACAGTTTTTAACTTTCTTTTTTCAAACATGCACCACGTTCTGATGCAGGTTGATGCTAATTTTGTACCCAGATTCATTACTTTATCCGTACGTATATAATGAATGTACGTGAACCTTAATAACAATAACAAAAGACTTAAAAGACAATGACAACAAAAGAACTGATGATGGAGCGTGAGCTTCAGATTATCGCAGACATGAAGAACCTGCTGCTGAACCATACGGCAGAGGAGAACCTCAGGTGGAAGTCAACGAAGACAGACCTGATACAGATGGTGCACATACTGTATGAGAGTGAGGAGGTAAGGGATGACGAAGGCCTCGCCGTGACGTTCAAGGAACTCGTGGAGCGCTTCTGCATGCTGCTGCATGTGGCGGTGCCGAATAATCCTTATGCTTATGTAAGACGGGGTGATATATGCCAGGGCATACGTAAGCAGAAGCTACTTATTCGATATTTAAACCTGTATATTTAGTAGTCTATACACATGTCTATACAGTTTGATTTGCCAAACGCTGAAAAATGTCGTACCTTTGCACTCGGAAATCAGAGACGGGCACCGCTCTGCGAGCGACAAGCCCTATTTCCTTCGTGCGAGGATGCTTCGCACGTTGCAAACGTAAACGATAACAAACAATAAAACCTTAATAATCTGATACTATGAAAACACAAAGTGAAAACATCAACCCTGCCGACCTTCAGTTGAGCCGGCACTTCAGACTCTCAGAGTTCACGCGTTCCGCCACCGCCATCCGCTATGGCATCGACAACACTCCAGACGCCGACAGCATCGAGGCACTGCAGAACCTCTGCATCAACGTTCTGGAACCGCTAAGGGAACACTTCGGCGCGATACGCATCACGAGCGGCTACAGATGTCCTGAAGTCAACGAGAAGATCGGCGGGGCGCTGCGCTCACAACACATGTTCGGCGAAGCTGCCGACATTCACTGCGGTTCGCTCGAAAGAGGCCGCAAGATGTATAACTTCGTGGTGGAGAACCTCGACTTCGACCAGATGCTGCTGGAGATGAAGGGCAACGTATTGCACTGCCTCCACATCAGCTACTCGTGTCGCTACGAGAACCGCCACAGGGTAACGTCAAACTATCAGATCAAATGAATGGAATGCTTATGGAATGGGATGCGCGCACCTTCGATAAACTCTATTCTTTGTTTCTCTTCTTCAACAATTATCTTATTAACCATCTAAAACACAAGAAAGGAAAAATTATGGCAGTAAAGTATGTAGTAAAGCAGGACAATCGTCGCGGATCATCTAAGCTCTGGTATGCACGAGCTATCCACACCCAGACTATCGGTCTCGACAAGATGGCTGAGCGCATCCAGCGTCAGTGCTCCATGACCAAGGGCGACGTGCTCGCAGTGCTCACCGAGCTCGTCACCGTTATGAAGGATGAGCTCCAGAACTCTAACAAGGTGAAGCTCGACGGCTTCGGTACCTTCGGCATCGGTCTCAAGACCGTCGGTGCGGCTACCGAGGAGGACTTCAACCCTAACGAGTACATCCGCGCCTTCCGCGTGAACTTCCTCGCTGAGGGCAAGAAGCAGCACGGCGGCAAGATCACCCGCACCTTCTGCGACAACCTCAAGGTAGTTAAGGCATAGGAGGTATGTTTATGAGTCAGAAGTGGAGTATCATCATCAATGCTATCCTCACCGCTATCACGAGCATCATCAGTGCTATGACGGTAGCGTCGTGCGCAGGGTGAGCTATTTGATTACGTCGAGTATTACATTACCTCGTGAGGTCTGCTGAGGTGAATCAGAGTGTATAACCCAAACGCAGTCGAAGCCTTCTGATAGTTTTCTTTTGGCGGTGGTATGTATGGCAGCTGCATCGGAAATGTATTCGTTGTCTATTTCTTCTGGCCAATGGTATTGTGTTTCCCATTGAGCTGCTGTACCCCACCCCATAGCTTCTATAGGTATGACATAGAAATTGGAATATTTTTTGTAACCATTATCGTAATAGATAATAAATACTTTTTTTACAGGTTTCTTTGTTTTTTCTATTGCTTGTAGGGCTATATTCTTACCCATAATGCCAGAGTCGTATGCTGCTTTGTAGTGGTGTGCATCGACGCAAACGGCTGTTATAAAATAGAAAGCGAAAGTGAATATGTATGTATTTGCTTTCGTTTTTTTGTCGTTGTCAATAAGCGTAGCAATGAATAGTGCCATCATTCCCATGCAGGAATAGACGTGCATGAAGCTGAAAATTGTTATGATGTGTATGCCTACGCAGAGGAATACGGCTATTAGCAGAGTTTTGGCCTTGCTGTTTAGTTTGGAATGTATAGAACGAAGTAACAGGACGTAAAGGAACGGTATAGTGGTAATGAAAGACAAAGCTACTATAGGCAGGTTCCTGTATTCTGCTTGCAGCAGTGATGCATAGTCAATAGGAAGTAGTGGGAATGCTATTGTCATGGCAATTCCGCGTAGCATCATCGGTATGTTGAAAATGTGGAAATACTCTTCTCTTAATTGTTCGCTGTCAGCAGTCGGCAGTGTAAGGCGTAGGGTTAGATAAAAAGCTACAACGATTGCTAATGGTACCAACTGTTGTTTTATGCTCTCCTTGCTGCATTGTTTTGTGAAGAATGCTACAAATGGAATGATGAAGAACCATGACATTGCATTCTCTTTAATGATGCAGGCAAGTAATATTATAATTATCCAGTAGTATGCGGAATTATTTTTGAGGAACAAGTATAATGCTATTAGTCCCAATGTATGTGTCCATGTCTGGCTCATGCCGTCGCATGCCGTTATGGTGGCTATCATTCCTGTTGATACAAGGAAGAACATCGTTGCTATGTTTCTTGACAATGCTGATACTCTGAACAGCGTACACAGTTTCCATATCATAATCATTCCGACATAGTGTCCGCTGACTGTCAGTACATGTGCTAAGCCAGGAAACAGCCATCTATAGTGTGCACAGATCCATCCATACATCACCTCCGGTATGCGCCAATATCCAAGGTGGGGCAGAAACAGAGTTAATGAGAACGGTTCTGGATGTGGTGCATGTGATGATGTCCAGTCATCATGCGTAGGCAGTAAGGGCATTGTGCAAAGCAGAACAACAGGAAACGAAAGAAGAAGCAAGAAAAGCGCTTTGTTTTGTTTTATAACTTTAATCATTATTGCGTAGAGTTTTTCTTAGTGTATCATAAATACTTGCAAATCCCAATGGAAATGTCACGCCCGCTAAAGTCAAGACCATAAATAAAAAGAGTGAGTCTGTCTTTATGCCGAGTTTGTAGAATGGCAGCGTTGCCGAGAAGAGCTGGTTGTAGGTCCATGCGAAGATTGCAAAGGAGATAAGATGCAGCGACATAATCTCAAAGCTGTGATGTCCAATGTATGCCAGGGTCTTTCCTATAATATTTTGTTCTATTTTCCTGGCAATATATGCAAAGAAATATGTGGCAGTGATAGCAATGAAGGTGATGTGTACTATGTCATGATAGTCATTTGTCATCATACAGCATTTTTTTATGTAGCATACAGTAATAAGCATAGCCAATGATGCTGTAGCCAGGTATTTGTTGTCAAAGTTCAGCTTGATACGGTTCTTGAGTATCATGCCGAGGAAAATGAGCCATGCTGCAGGTGGCACGTTGCTGATGCGTGGTATGGTGATGTCGAAAATATTGGTGAGGGAGTAGGATATTGATGATGTGAGAATGAGAGTTACTGACATTGTTATCTCCCATCTGAATCCTGTTTCTCCTGTTATGCGCTTTACTATCCATGATAATATGGACAGTGATATGAATGCCTCGAACAGAACATATACAAACCATAGAGGCGAAGCGTATGGTTCACGTCCCATGAAGAAAAATACTTCAAGGAATTTTTGTATGTAGTCTGTAAAAGTGTATAAAATCATCTGCTTGCCTCCATATTCTGTTTCACCATTATAGAAGCCCGTAATGAGAAATACGTTATGGAGGAGGAGAAAGGGAACGTAATAATACAGCAGTCGCAGATGTAGTTTGCGAAACTTGTTTTTTACCATAAATACAGGATCAGTGAGACGCTCGCGTGATACAAAGAATCCTGCTATCATATAGAACAAAGGCATGTGCCATGAGTCACCCAGTATAGAAATCAATACTGCCTTGTTTATGTCTTCCGGATAGATGTAATCTACATGAAGCAGTACGACAGCGATGATTGCTATTCCCTTCATTATATCTACCCAGATGTTATATACTTTCTTCATCTTGGGTATTTTTTTATCTTATCATTGCTATCTTTGCCACGCAGCCGTCATCACCGTTGCTGTTGGCAAGGAGGATGTAATAGACGCCTGAGGCGCAGCGGTCGCCGCCGAGGTCACAGCCGTCCCACTGGTAGTAGGAGTTGGTAGAGCGTCCCTGGTGTACTATGGCTCCGGATGATGTAACGATCTTGATGTCGGAGTCGGCAGGAAGTCCCTCTATGGTTATCGGTCCGGTGTATTCTGGCTTTACAGGGTTAGGGAACACCTTGATGTTGTCCTTGTTGAGCTCTGTTGGCATAGGCCAGCCGTCGGTCTGCACGGAGCATAGGCCTTTGTCGGTGGATGCATATAGAACTCCGGTGTTATTGTCAAATGCTAAGTAATAAACAACGTCACTGAGGATATTGCTGTTGCTGGTAGTGAAATGTGCCAATTCCTCGTTCTTGTCTGCAGAGATGATGTAGATACCGTTTCCGAATGTACTTACATACATGCAGTTGTTTTTGTCAAATAGGATGCATGATGCATCAATAGTCTTGAGCAGATAGTCCGCAAGTCCGGTGTTGTCGTTGCGGTTTATCTTATGCTGATAGACCGTATTGGAAATTGTATTCTGTTCGTCGTATGGTATATATGCTATGCCTTTGGTTCCTGCTACCCAGATGTTGCCATTGTTGTCTTCCTTGATGTCTCTTAGCCATCCTGTGCCCAGATTGTCATAGACGGTGATATTGTCTTGGTTTTTGCTTGGTACGTATTCTTTCAGTCTGTCTGTCTCAGTATCGTATCGGTAGAATGACATCTTGTAGAAGTGTCCATTAATGAACCATAGTTTTCCGTTTCTGTCGAAGAACGGATGCGAAAGGTATTTCTCGTATGGTGTGAAGGTATCTATCTCATTATGCTTTGCAAAGGTATGCCAGATGTTGTTTGCTGTTGTAGTGTCGCGTGGCGAAAGCTGGTCAAGAGCTATGATACCCCTGCTACAAAACGTATTGAGCACCCACAGACGTCCGTTCTTGTCATATTCAAGACCCATGATAATCTGGTAGGTCTTGCTGTTGCCGTCCTGCAAAGCCAGGATAGGTGAATTCTGGTTGTCATAGTGCTTTATAAACTTGCCGCTGACGAACTCATAGATACCCTCGTTGCCTCCAACCATGACGTGAGCAGTATCTCTTGGATCGATAGTCAGATTGTTGGTGTAGGTATATGTGTGTCCTATAGTCTTCTGTGACGGAGTTTCAAAGACGTTCCATTTATCGTTGGTGGTATTTAGTACCTGCACGACACCTGTGTTAGGATTGTACTTTGTAGAGCCTTTCGTCTGCATTCCGGTGCTGACGCAATATAGGTTGTTAAGTTTAAATTGTATGTTGTAGATGTTATTGCTCTTCGGACCGTAAGGCTTGTAGGTCTTGGCGTATTCCTTCTGCGTATCCACGTTGAAGGACTTCTCTATTTCGCCATTGCTGTTGCACTTCACGAGGCTGCCTTCATCGTCAACGGTCCAGAAGCACTTGTGGGCGGTGTCCTCTACCATACGCTTCTTTGCCTGGGCGTCATAGAGGGAGTTTGCGTACCTGTAGTCGCTGATCTTCTTAGTGATGTCGGCCTGCACTGCCGCATCGTCAACAGGAGTCCATTTGTTCTTGTCGAGGAGGTTGTCGATGAGGAGTCCTCGTGCCATGGTCTGGTTGTTCCATTGCGGGCGTGCCGTCTTCGCCGTGACATACAGGTAGCCGTTGTCTATGAAACAGCCCGAGAGCTGCTCGCCGGTGGCAATGTCGGTGTCGAGGCGGTAGGTGTCCATCACCTCAGCCCTCTCCATGTTTATGATGACGATGCCCCATGGCGTCGTTACGTATGCGTTCTTGCCATAGCAGAAAACGTTGCGTACCGACTTGGTGTTTATCGTTGAGAGATTGACGATGGCAGGGATGTTGACAATGTTGCCATCCTTCAGCGAGAGGATGTCGATGTTGGCATTCTCGTAGGCTATGATGAACTTTCTAAGACTGCTGTTATACTGTATGTCAACGATGTCGTTATGGTCGCTCAGTCCGGTGATGGTGGAGTACTCCGTATAGGCAGGGTATCCGTCACTGATGGTGAAGGAGTATAGTCTTCCCGACGACAGTACGAAGACATCGTTGCCCACCGGCAGCACCTTCTGGGCGTCGGCATAGGCAATATAGTGCTTCCAACTGTTGATATCGACGACACGTGAGTTAGCACTGTTCGCGGCAATCGCCACAAACAGTGCTATTATTGTATAAAGAATCTTATGTTTCATCGTTGATTTTTATTTAGTTCTTATCTTACCACGATATTGATGATCTTGCCTGGCACGACGATGGTCTTCATGATCTGCTTGCCATCGGTGTACTTCGCGGTGCGCTCATCAGCGAGGGCGAGCTTCTCTACCTCGTCCTTCTGAGCATCGGCAGGCACCTGCATGGTGAAGCGTGTCTTGCCACAGAACTGCACCGGATAGGTTATCTCGGAGTCCTTCATCTTCGACTCATCGAAAGCAGGCCACTGGGCATCGCAGACCGTTCCTTCGTTGCCGAGGGCGTGGTAGAGCTCCTCTGCGAAGAATGGTGCGAATGGTGCTATGAGTACAACGAGGTCCTGGAGCACTGCCTTAGAGTGGCACTTCTGCAGCTCGCCCACAGCAATCATGAATGCAGAGATTGATGTGTTGTAAGAGAAGTTCTCGATGTCCTGGCTGACCTTCTTGATGAGCTTGTGGAGCGACTTCTCCTCTGCTGCGCTTGGTGCATTGTCCGTTACGAGGAAGTTGCCGTCGCGGTCGTAGAAGAGTCCCCAGAACTTCTTGAGGAAGCGGTGGCAGCCGTCGATGCCGTTGGTGTCCCAAGGCTTTGACTGCTCTACAGGACCGAGGAACATCTCATAGAGGCGCAGTGTGTCGGCACCGTACTTCTCTACGATCATGTCAGGGTTAACGACGTTGAACATAGACTTCGACATCTTCTCTACAGCCCAGCCGCATGTGTATGGAGCAGCCCCCTCCATCTCCCCGAGGGGAGTGCTTGGAGTTACCTTTGTTCCATCTTCGAGTATGAACTCTGCGTTTTTGTACTCTGGACGCCAGTTGCGGAATGCCTCAATGTCGAGGACGTCGTTGCTTACTATGTTAACGTCAACGTGTATCTGCTGGCAGCCAGGATAGTTCTCAAGCTGACCCTTACTAACAAAGAGTGGGTTGCTTTCCCCTCCCCCCGGGGAGGTTGGGAGGGGGCTCCTATATACGAAGTTAGAGCGTCCCTGTATCATACCCTGGTTGATGAGCTTCTGGAATGGCTCGTCCTTGCAGCTTACGCCGAGGTCATAGAGGAACTTGCACCAGAAGCGAGAGTAGATAAGGTGGCCTGTGGCATGCTCTGAGCCGCCTACATAGAGGTCAACGTTCTGCCAGTACTTGTCTATCTTCTCGTCAACGAGAGCGTTCTCGTTCTTTGGATCCATATAGCGGAGGTAGTAAGCCGAAGAGCCAGCGAAGCCCGGCATGGTGTAGAGCTCGAGTGGGAAGACGGTCACGTTGTCTATCTTTGAGTTCTCAACAATCTTCTTGTTTGCTTCATCCCAAGCCCATACGGTGGCATTGCCGAGAGGTGGCTCGCCGGTCTCAGTAGGAAGGAACTTATCCACCTGTGGGAGTTCTATAGGAAGGCATTCTTCAGGTATCATCTGAGGGATGCCATTTTTGTGATATACAGGGAATGGCTCACCCCAGTAACGCTGACGTGAGAAGATGGCATCACGCAGACGGTAGTTCACCTTCACGCGACCGATGTTGTGCTTCTCGACGAATGTCTTAGTAGCCTTGATAGCCTCCTTGATGGTAAGGCCGTTGAGGTTGAGGCTCTCGCCGTCGTATGCCACGCCCGTCTTGCCCTCGGCAGGAGAGTTGGTTACGATACCCTCCTTGGCGTCGTATGACTCCTCAGAGACGTCCGCACCCTCGATGAGCGGTATGATAGGGAGGTTGAAGTGCTTTGCGAAAGCGTAGTCACGGCTATCGTGTGCTGGCACTGCCATGATGGCGCCGGTGCCGTAGCCAGCGAGTACGTACTCAGAAATCCAGATAGGGTTCTTCTCGCCCGTGAATGGGTTGATGGCGTATGAACCGGAGAACACGCCCGTAACCTTATGGTCTATCTGACGCTCGCGCTCCGTGCGGCCTGCAACGTACTTCACGTATGCCTCTACCTCTTCCTTCTGCTCGGCTGTTGTCAGTTCCTTCACGAGGTCTGACTCCGGAGCGAGAACCATGAACGTAACGCCGAACATTGTGTCGGCACGTGTGGTGAAGATGGTGAACTGCTTTTCGTTTTCGTTTTCGTTTTCGTTATATACCTTGAAGACTACCTCAGTACCCTCGGAACGTCCGATCCAGTTCTTCTGAGTCTCCTTGATGGAGTCGCTCCACTGTATCTCCTGCAGTCCGTCGAGCAGACGCTGGGCGTAAGCACTGACACGAAGGCACCACTGGCGCATCTTCTTCTGCTCTACAGGGAATCCGCCGCGCACGCTGACGCCATCTACAACCTCATCGTTGGCAAGTACGGTGCCGAGACCGGCGCACCAGTTCACCATCGTCTCGCCCATGAAGGCAATACGATAGTTCATGAGGATGTCACTCTGTTCCTTCTCTGACAGAGTCTCCCACGCAGCCCCCTCTAACTCCCCGAGGGGAGAACTTGAAGCTACCTTATATTCATCAAGGTTACGGACACCGTTCTGCTTGAAGTATTCAATGATTTCATCTATTGGGCGAGCCTTACACTTGTTTGGCTCCTCTCCCTCTGGAGAGGTTGGGAGAGGGGCTCCAAAGTATGAGTTATACATCTTCTGGAATGCCCACTGCGTCCACTTATAGTAAATAGGATCGCAGGTGCGTACCTCACGGTCCCAGTCGAAGCAGAAGCCAATCTTGTCGAGCTGCTCGCGGTAGCGGTTGATGTTAGCGTTGGTAGTAATCTCCGGATGCTGTCCGGTCTGTATGGCATACTGCTCTGCTGGCAGTCCGTAGGCATCGTAGCCCATTGGATTGAGCACGTTGAAGCCCTGCAGACGCTTGAAGCGAGCGTAGATGTCGCTGGCGATGTATCCGAGAGGGTGACCTACGTGAAGGCCTGCACCTGAAGGATAAGGGAACATGTTGAGGACATAAAACTTCTTCTTGTCCGCCTGTTCCGTTACTTTGTAAGTCTGGTTCTCCTTCCAAAAAGAGAACCACTTCTTCTCAATGTCTCTGAAATTATATTCCATTTTTTTCTTTATATGTTGTTATTATTATTTTACATTCAAAACCGTTTTGCTACCTGTAATCTTCTTTGCCTTCCAGATAAACTCTTCCGTATCCTTGTAGGCGAAGATGTGCCACTGCATCACGTACTTCTTCTTTGGCTTCAGCATGTAGTGCTCCGGGATGATCCACATCACGCCGCACTGGCTGTTCATCGAGAGGTCGTCGCAGTCGCCCGTTACGTAGTTGCCGATGGCACCCTTTGTAACCATCAGACCAACGTGAGGACCCTGACCGCTGAGGCGTGTTGCCTTAACACCCGTTGCGGTGTTGCCGTCCTCCTTCGTCAGAACCTGCACACTACAGCGCACTGTCGTTACGGTGTCGGCAGCGAGATAGCGCGCGTTCCATGGTGTGCAGATGCGCATCATAGCCATGTCAACCGGAATGTCCGACAGGTTCTCTATGGTGTATTCCTCAACGATGTTGTGGCCCTGGAACCATCGGCGCACGCTTGTCTGGATAGCCACGCGGTACAGTCCCTGAGGCACTTCGTTCTTCATGTTGCCCCATTGGTATTTCTTGTCTATCCAAGGGTACTTCTTGCCGTCAGGCGAGATGAGCCAGTTCATGTTCCAGTAGTCACCCTTCACCGTGATACGTGTCAGCAGATGGCTATTGTCATCGAGGTGATACTGCATCTGCTGGGCAGTCATGCTGACGGTGCAGCTTATCATTGCGAGGATGAGAATGAGCTTCTTCATTGTCGTTTTGTTTTTGTTGTTTATAATTATTGTTTGTTATTATTAGTCTTCGTCATCGTAGCGCAAGCGTTTCGTCTTCGTCTTCGTAGCGCAAGCGTTTCGTCTTCGTTTTCGTCTTATTTCCCCACTATTTTCTTTATCTCGTTGAGTTTGTTGAGGGCTTCGAGTGGCGTCAGGTTGTTGACGTCGAGCCCGAGGATCTCGTCGCGGACCTGAACGAGCACGGGGTCGTCGAGCTGGAAGAACGACAGCTGCTGGTCCGCGGACTTCTGTCCCATGGCGTTAAGCGTATCGCGGGCGTCCTTCTTGCCTGCTGAGCCTACCTGCGAACCCTCCTTCTCAAGGGCCTGAAGCACCTCGTTGGCGCGCTTCACAATGCTTGGTGGCATGCCGGCAAGCTGCGCCACGTGGATGCCGAACGAGTGTTCGCTGCCCCCTTCGACGAGCTTACGGAGGAAGATAACCTTTCCGTTGACCTCCTTCACCGACACGTTGTAGTTGCGTATGCGACTGTAGTTCTTCTCCATCTCGTTGAGCTCGTGGTAGTGCGTGGCGAAGAGCGTGCGTGCTGCCGAACCGTTGTGCTCGTGGAGATACTCCACAATAGCCCATGCTATGGATATTCCGTCGTATGTCGATGTGCCTCTGCCGAGCTCGTCGAAGAGTACGAGGGAGTGGTCGGAGACGTTGTTGAGGATGTTTGATGCCTCCGTCATCTCGACCATGAACGTTGACTCGCCGGTGGAGAGGCTGTCGCTTGCGCCTACACGTGTGAAGATTTTATCTACGATGCCGATGCGCGCACTCTCTGCCGGTACGTAGCAGCCTATCTGCGCCAGCAGTACGATGAGCGCCGTCTGTCGGAGCAATGCCGACTTACCCGCCATGTTAGGACCGGTGATGATGATGATCTGCTGCGACTGACTGTCGAGCATCACGTCGTTAGGAACGTACTCCTCGCCGACGGGCAGGTTGGTCTCTATCACCGGATGGCGGCCCTGGCGGATGTCTATCACTACCGACTCGTCAATGACTGGACGCACATAGCGATGTGCCACCGCTGTCTTGGCGAACGACAAGAGGCAGTCGAGCTCCGCTATCAGCGTAGCGTCGGTCTGCAGCTGCACTATGAACTGCTGTACGTAAGCCACTATTTCGGCGAAGATCTTTATTTCCAAGCCCGAAATCCTGTCTTCCGCACCCAGAATCTTCTCCTCATACTCCTTCAGCTCCTGCGTAATGTAGCGTTCTGCCTGCGCAAGAGTCTGCTTGCGTACCCACTCCTGCGGTACGTTGTCCTTGAAGGTGTTCCTTACCTCAAGGTAATATCCGAAGACATTGTTATAGCCTATCTTCAGCGACGATATGCCGGTGCGCTCTATCTCGCGCTGCTGCATCTTCAGCAGGTAGTCCTTTCCGCTGTATGCTATCTGTCGGAGCTCGTCGAGTTCCTGACTGACACCGCTGCGGATTACGCCGCCCTTGTTGACGAGCTGCGGCGGATTAGGCTCTATGGACTGCTCTATGCGCTCGCGGAGCTCATCGAGGGTGTCAAGGCTCTCCCCTACCCTACGCAGCACGTCCGTCTGCGACTGCATGCACACCACCTTTATTGGCTTTATGGCCTGCAATGCGGACTTCAGCTGAACTATCTCACGCGGTGACACACGTCCTGTTGCCACGCGCGATACGATGCGCTCCATGTCGCCTATGCGGTGCAGTTCGTCCTCTATGACGTCGCGGCTGTCGGGCTGACGGAAGAAGTAATCGACCACGTCCAGGCGGTCGTTGATCTTCTTCTGCTCACGAAGCGGGAAGACGAGCCATCGGCGCAGCAGGCGGGCACCCATCGGCGAGACCGTGTTGTCTATAACGTCCACCAATGCCGTACCGCCTTCGTGCAGCGGCTGGTTAAGCTCCAGGTTGCGCACGGTGAAGTTGTCGAGGCGTACGAAGCGCTCCGCGTCGATGCGCTGGATGCGTGTGATGTGCGATATCTGCGTGTGCTGCGTCAGCTCAAGGTACTGTAGTATGGCACCGGCGGCAACGAGTCCCTCCTTCATCTGCTCCACGCCGTAGCCCTTCATGTTCTTAACCTTGAAGTGCTTGTGGAGCTTCTGCTGCGAGGTCTGTTCCGTGAAGACCCAGTCGTCGAGTTCGAAGAGGCACAGCCTGCTGCCGAACATCTGCTCCGTCTGCGCCTTCCTGCCGCGCTCTATCAGCACCTCCTTGGGCTGGAAGTTCTCCAGCATCTTCTCTATGTATTCGTGGTTGCCCTGATCTACGAGGTATTCGCCCGTGGAGATGTCGAGCAATGAGAATCCGAAGGCACCCTTGCCGTAGTGTATGGCGCAGAGGAAGTTGTTCTCCTTGTAGTTTAGGACATTATCCTGCATCGCCACTCCCGGCGTCACGAGCTCCGTGATGCCGCGCTTCACGAGCTTCTTCGTCAGCTTGGGGTCCTCCAGCTGGTCGCAGATGGCAACGCGTCTGCCGGCGCGTATGAGCTTTGGCAGGTAGGTGTCGAGGGCATGGTGCGGGAAGCCCGCCATGGCATCGCCCTGGCTCGCTCCGTTGTTTCTCCTCGTCAGCGTAATACCCAGTATGCGTGCCGCGTCCGTAGCATCGTCGCAGTACGTCTCGTAGAAGTCGCCGCAGCGGAACAGCAGCAGTGCTTCCGGGTGCTTCGCCTTCAGGTCGAAGAACTGTTTCATCATCGGTGTCAGCTCGCCGTCTTTCTTTGCCATATCTCTCGATTTACCTTGTTTTTTGTTTTTAATCCTTTTATTTTTTTTGCCCTAAGACCTTTTTATTATGTTTTGGAGCCTTTTATTTTTGCCCTAAAAATAGCCCCTGATAATCAGCACGTTGCAATAGCTATGCTTTTACCCTCTAATAGCTATGCTTTTACCCTGTAATCTCTATGCTTTTACAGAGTAATTTGATAGCTATTGATGTTGACTCGAATATATTTTGTTTTTTATATTGTTGTTATCTTCTTACGGCTCGTGCGAAGTGTCCGAAGTATTTGTCCAGACCATTGAGTTCTTTTGTTTCTTTTTTTAAGTAAGCGTCGCAAAATACGCCACGGCAGGTGCATAGTTCTCTTAGCATGTCGTAACGGTTACTTTGTCCTTTGCGTCCTACTTTTATGGTGAGGTCTATTAGGTCGAGTGCACGTATGAAGGCACCTTCTGCCATTGAGGGTTTCTCCTTTGCTACCCATTTTGCTGTGCGTCCTACTTCACTGCCTATATTTGCCATTTGTTCCATGAAGGAGAGTGATGCCCACTTTTCTTCGTCAGGTATTTTGGGTAATGTGTTCATCGTTATTCTTCTATCAATGAATTTGTTATTTCTATTATATATTTTTTTCAACCTCGCCGTGTGAAGAGGCTTTTTACTTTTTTTACTTTCCAAGATACTTGTTCACCACGATGTTGGCATCCTGCATGTTCACCACGCCGTCGCCGTTGACATCGCAGTTGTCACGTGTAGAACCGCCAGTAAGGTCGAAAGACTTGGTTACAGTTTGGGAATCAGCATAACCTTCTGCTGTGGCGTAGGCTGTGATGATAATCTGACAGATTGTATTTACATTGTTCTCTCCTTCTCCTTCTCCTGTGTATTTATATGAGAAGTGACACACAGCGCCTTCTGTTTCGCTGATGCAACTTATCTTACCATTGGAGTATGATATAACAGGAGTAGCACAAATTTCTTTTACAACTGGATCATCTTCTGTATCTATTGCATCTTCAACGATGTTGAATTTTCCCCAAATACTATTAGCCTTATATGCCGTAGCGCAACCTTTCTTTACATGTAGATTGGCAGTGTACATATAGAAGGTATTGCTTTCTATTGTTGGTGGTTCACTGCCTAACGTTGTAATGTCTTTAAGTCCCGAGCAACCATAGAAAGCTGAGCTTCCAATGCTAGTCACGCTGTTCGGGATAGTTATGCTTGTAATTCCCGAGCAATAAGAGAAAGCATATTCTCCAATGCTGGTCACGCTGTTCGGTATGGTAATGCTTGTAAGTCCCGAGCAAGCAGAGAAAACAAAGCTTCCAATGCTTGTTACGTTGTTAGGTATAGTAATGTTTGTAAGACCCTTGCAACCCCAGAAAGCATCTTTACCAATGCTAGTCACACTATTCGGTATAGTAATGCTTTTAAGTCCCGAGCAGCCATAGAAAGAATAGCCTTCAATGCTGGTCACGCTATTTGGTATATTTATGCTTGTAAGTGCCGAGCAGTGAGCGAAAGCATAGTATCCAATATTTGTAATACCTTCGGATATGGTTACAGTTTTTATATCATAGGAACTGTATGGTTTCCAAGAGGAATTCCAAGGGGCAGGTTCTGCTGGAACGTAGTCATACATTCTTCCTGTTCCTTCAATCGATAATACTCCAGTGCTTGTATCCAGAGAGTATCTTACATTGCTTCCGCACCAACCTGTATAGACAGTTGCGTTAAGCGTTGTTACTGCACAGAGCAGTAGCAGTATGGTTAAGAATGATCGTATTGCCTGTTTCATATTACTTTTCTGAATGTATGATGTTTGTAATTTATCTTTTAACGCGAATGTAAATACTAATATTAGGTAT
>CAMADY010000038.1 GCA_945831805.1 uncultured Prevotellaceae bacterium | reverse complement strand
TGCGGGAGAGTAGGAGGCCGCCTTCTTTAATTTCAGAGAGCTTCAGGTAGAGATATCTGGAGCTCTTTTTTCGTTATAGAGGAGTTTTAGGAGTTCTAAGAAACTAGGAGTTCTAGGATTTAAATAGGTTTCACTAGTTTTAATGTTTTGTAAATCAATGAAGAATTATAGTATTATCATACCTCATAAGGATATCCCTGAACTATTACAGCGATGCCTCAACTCTATACCTCAACGTGAAGATATTGAGGTTATTATCATTGATGATGGAAGTAAAGCTGTACCTGTACTGACAAGAGAAGATGCAGAGCTTGTTGCACTATTGGAGAACGGTGGTGCTGGTCATGCTCGTAATATAGGGCTGCAGCATGCAAAAGGTAAATGGGTACACTTTTCATTGATGCTGATGATTTCTTTCTTCCTGATGCCTTTGATACGTTAGATAGGTATCTGGAATGTGAGAAAGAGATATGCCTGTTCTATCCAAAGCGTTTTTATAGTGACAATCTTGAACCGGCGAAGATACTCTATCCTCGCAATCATTTCATGGAGTATTTTTTTGCAATACTTGCAAGAAAACCAAGAGAAAATTTGGGTTATATAAACAGTAACGAACAAATATTAACAAACTTTTTCCGTAAATACCACTTTTTCGTACACCACACTTGACACTCTGATTACTTCTTATGTATGGAGATATATGCTGATAACCCCAAGACCTGATAACTATACCAGTGCAAGAGTTATGCGTTTACGGCAAATTTATGCATAAATTCCCTGTAGTTGCATAGTTTTTGCAATGTAATTGCATAGTTTTTGCAATGTAATTGCATAGTTTTGCAACGTAATTGCATAGTTTTTGCAACGTAATTGCATAGTTTCCACAAGTTAATTTAGCAGTAATGACCATAACATATCCATTACACGTCCATTACACGTTCATTACACGTTCATTACACGTTCATTACACGTTCATTACACGTTTTTTGTATGTGTACCCTCTGACTGTCAGTGAGTTATTACACATTAACACATTGCTGGCAAAAATCTCTATAGTGTAACATCTTTTTGTCTGCTATTTTTATTGTCAGACATCGTCCTTACACCGATTTACCGTAAAGTGAAACTGTAGAATTATCGTGAGACTCCGACGAGTCGGTCGGTGCGGTCGCCGTTGTTGCGGAAGTATATAAGGGTAGTGTAGGTGTTACGATTTTCGAAGAATGAACCTTCGGTTTTTGGTATCTGTGGTTCTATGAGGTTGGCTCCTACGTTCTCGTCCTGCGTTACGTCGCCCTCGATGATTACGCCGTTGCCGAGGGATAGGTTATCGGTGGTGGTGGGGCTGTCTGGGAATGCGAGGAACTGGTATGAGTAGTATCCGTATTTGAGCCATACGATGCCCTCGTACATCTTCATCTCTTCGTCGTAAACCATCTCATATTCAGGCAGGAAGCGGTCGTTTGTCCATGTGCCGTTGAGGAAGAGTCGCCCCGGCATCTTGTCTGCCTGTAGGAAGAAATGTACGAAGGTATATTCCGAGGTGGTGTTGTTCTCGTAGTTGTCGGTATTGCGTATATAGAAAGCACCTGTTGCCGCCTCGTCATAGACGTATGAGCGTCGTTCGTAGCATGGCCATACGAAGGTATGCCACGACTCGTTCTGAGCGTCCCAGACGTTGTTCTCTACGTTCATGGAGTTGCGGTGTATGTCGAGGATCTCGAATTTGTGATATACGTTTCCAGCATCGAAGATAAGGTCGCGGCAGTGTACCCATTCGAGCATCTTCTGATTGATGCGTGAAGGTGAGGGTAGGGGTCGTGCGTTGTCCCATCGTCCGTTCTGTAGTACGTACCCACGAATCTGTCTCTGCGGATCGGTGGCACGCAATGGCGAGTAGTCAACATTCACCTCAACCTGCTGGTGGCTCTTGCGGTTGTCTATGTCTGTGTTTACGATGTATCCGGTGCCAACTTTCAGGAGGTCTTCGCTAACCATGAAGAATACGCTCAGGACGGTTTCGCCGCTGTTATTCTCGTCGCGGATGTCGAGTCGGTAGTTTCCACTCATGGTGAGCCGGCACTTGTCGTTAGGTATCTGAAGTGAATAGTGAGTGTAATTCTGTATAGTGTTGATGGACTGTTCGTTACTTTCGATGGTTAAACCATCCTGGAAACCTGATATGTAGTCGCTCGTGAACAGTCCCTCGCTCGGTTTCCAGTCGTAGTCGAGGTGGGTTATGGAGTATGAGAACCTGTGGTACTCGTGGCTCAGTTCGTCGAATGCGATGTTGATAGGCTCGTTGCCGTGGAGGCGTATGATAGGCATGTCCTGCCAGCGTGTTCCTGCCACGACCTGCAGTGACGCTATGTTGTCAGAAAACACAATGTGGCGTTGCGCCTGGAGGGCACAACACCACATCAATGTTATTATCGTCAAAACTTTCTTCACATTAAACATAACGCACGAAGTGGCGTTTTATTATGTTTGGCGGAAGGATAATGAGATAAAAAATTACTTCAGGAGGTCGATGGAACGCTTTAGGAACTTGTCGAGAGCAGCTCCCTTGAGCATACCGTTCTGGAGGAGTGCGAGGTCGATGAGCTGATGAACGGTATCGTTCTGTGCGGCGTAAGCAGTGATGATACTGTCCTTCTTAGCCTCCTGCTCAGAGATGTTCTTGCGAGTCTCCTCCAGATCCTTCTTAGCCTCTTCGGTAATCTCCTCCGGCTTCTTGTCCTTCTTCTCGTTCTCAAGAATCTGCTCCTGAGCCTTGAGGCTGCGGATCTCGGCAAGGATAGGCTTGAGCTGCTCCTCCGTAGCTGCGGTGGTCTGGCTGAGAACGTTCTTCACGATAGCGTTGTCGCTGTTGAGGACGAGGGTATATGTGTCCGGCATCTGTGCGTAGAATCCCATTCCGCTCTGATACTTCGCCATGTCCTTCATACGACGCATGTACTCGCTCTGGGTGAAGACGGCAGGTGCAGCATCCTCTCCGAGAGCCTGTACCTCAACGACGTAGTGTACCTTCTCGTTCTTAGGCATCTGAGAAGAGAATACCGCTGACAGATTGGCAGACTCCTCGGCAGAGAGTTCCACCTTCTTGACGTCATCCTTCGGAATTAGACGCTCGATGGTATCGCCATCAACACGTGTGAAACGCACCTTCTCGAACTTCTGCTCGAAGAGTCCTACGGTAGGCGTATCGAGCTGACCGTCAAACATAAGGACGCTGTAGCCCTTCTGCTTTGCAGCCTCGATGTAAGAGTACTCCTCGTCCATATCGTTGGCATAGAGATATACGAGTGTGCCATCCTTGTCAGTCTGGTTGTCCTTGATGAGGGTCTTGTACTCTTCGTAGGTGAAGTATTTTCCCTCTGTATCCTTGAAGAGGGCGAAGTCCTTTGCACGGTCGTAGAACGATTCGTCGGTGAGCATGCCGTAGTTGATGAACACCTTCAGCGAGTCCCACTTCTCCTCATAGTCCTTACGGTCGCTCTTGAAGATGCCGTTGAGTCGGTCTGCCACCTTCTTAGTAATATATGTAGCAATCTTCTTCACGTTAGCATCGCTCTGGAGGTAGCTTCTGCTGACGTTCAGCGGAATGTCCGGAGAGTCTATTACGCCATGTAGGAGCGTTAGGAAGTCAGGCACGATGCCCTCCACCTGGTCGGTTACGAATACCTGGTTGCAGTAGAGCTGTATCTTGTTGCGCTGGAGGTCCATATTGCTCTGCACTCGAGGGAAGTAGAGTATGCCGGTGAGGTGGAATGGGAAGTCAACGTTGAGGTGGATCCAGAAGAGTGGCTCATCCTGCATTGGATAGAGCGTGCGATAGAAGTTCTTGTAGTCCTCGTCCTTGAGTGAAGAAGGCGTCTTGGTCCATAGTGGCTCGCTGCTGTTGATAACGTTATCTTCCTCAGTGTCAACCATCTTCTTCTGGTCGGCATTCCACTCCTGCTTCTTTCCGAAAGCAACAGGAACTGCCATGAACTTGCAGTACTTATTGAGCAGTTCTGTGATTTTCTGCTCTTCGAGGAACTCCTTGCAGTCGTCGGAAATATGGAGTATGATGTCCGAACCTCTCTCTGCCTTGTCAGCCGACTCTATCTCGTACTCCGGCGAACCGTCGCACGACCATTTTACAGCCTGCGCACCGTCCTTGTATGACTTCGTGATGATGTCAACGCGGTCAGCCACCATGAAGCTTGAGTAGAAGCCCAGTCCGAAGTGTCCGATGATGGCGTTGGCGTTGTCCTTGTACTTGTCGAGGAAGTCCGTAACGCCAGAGAATGCAATCTGGTTGATATAACGGTCTATCTCCTCCTCCGTCATGCCGATGCCATGGTCGGAGATGGTGAGTGTGCCAGCCTCCTTGTCGAGCTTCACGCTGACGGTGGTATCGCCTATCTCACCCTTGAAGTCGCCCTGAGCGGCGAGTGTCTTAAGCTTCTGCGTAGCGTCAACAGCGTTGCTGACCATCTCGCGAAGGAAAATCTCATGATCTGAATAGAGGAACTTTTTGATTACGGGGAAGATGTTCTCGGTAGTAACCCCGATGTTACCTTTTGTCATAGTTTTCTTTATTTTTAGTTGTTGTTTTACTGTTCTGCGAAGAGTCGGAGGCTTGTTGCGTGTTAATGACAAGGTCTCGACGTTCGTTGATTTTTATGGTTCGTTACAATAAGCGTGCCAAACTGAAAAGGGTCTGAGATGGTACTTTTGTGCGAAAATATTTGGTGGTTACAAAAAAAATGTGTAATTTTGTGGGCAAATAAGTAATTGCATAATGAAAGAATTTGTAATATCCGAAGCGAAGACCGAAACCGCCGTGTTGGTAGGTCTTATAACACCCCATCAGAATGAAGCGAAGACAAAGGAGTATCTGGACGAGCTGGAGTTCCTTGCCGACACTGCCGGCGCCGTTACCGTAAAGCGTTTCACGCAGAAGGTTAACGGTCCGTCGAGCATAACGTATATCGGCTCGGGCAAGCTTGAGGAGATACGCCAATATATAGAAGACTGCGAGGAGGCGTACGACGAGTGGCAGGAGGAACTTCACTATCCGGAAGAGGGCGAGGGCCCGCAGCCTGTCGGCATGGTGATTTTCGACGACGAGCTCTCTGCCAAGCAGCTGCGCAACATCGAGGCAGAGCTGAAGGTGAAGATACTCGACCGTACGTCGCTCATCCTTGACATCTTCGCCATGCGTGCACAGACTGCAAACGCCAAGACGCAGGTGGAGCTGGCGCAGTATCGCTACATGCTGCCACGTCTGCAGCGACTATGGACGCACCTTGAGCGACAGGGCGGCGGCTCTGGCGGTGCCGGTGGCGGCAAGGGTGGCTCTGTAGGTCTTCGCGGACCTGGTGAGACGCAGCTTGAGATGGACCGCCGT
Organism: uncultured Prevotellaceae bacterium; assembly: GCA_945831805.1. Classification (GTDB taxonomy): domain Bacteria; phylum Bacteroidota; class Bacteroidia; order Bacteroidales; family Bacteroidaceae; genus Prevotella. Next base: position 18,593 of record CAMADY010000038.1, on the reverse strand, counting down.
ATTATCCTGAACCGCATGTCGCTGCTGAAGGAACGTCTTGCGGAGATCGACAAGCAGAAGCAGACGCAGCGCAAGAACCGTGGCAGGCTGATCCGTGTGGCACTGGTTGGATATACCAACGTTGGCAAATCGACAATCATGAACATGCTTGCGAAGAGTGAGGTGTTCGCCGAGAACAAACTGTTTGCCACGCTCGACACCACGGTTAGAAAGGTGGTGGTGGAGAACCTGCCGTTCCTCCTTGCCGATACCGTAGGATTCATCCGCAAGCTGCCTACCGATCTGGTGGATTCCTTTAAATCGACGCTTGACGAGACACGTGAGGCGGACCTGCTGCTGCACGTCGTTGACATCTCGCACCCGGACTTTGAGGACCAGATAAAGGTTGTTGAGAAGACACTGGCCGACCTCGGTTGCGCCGACAAGCCTTCGCTGATAGTCTTCAATAAGGTTGATGCCTACACATGGGACGAGAAAGATGATGACGACCTCACACCGGTGAAGAAGAACGAGATATCGCTCGACGAACTTAAGAAGACGTGGATGGCGAAGGTCAATGACGATGCGAATGTGAACAACCGCGGATGTATCTTCATCTCGGCACGAGAGAAGATGAACATCGACGAGTTCCGCGAGACCATCTATAACCTCGTGCGTGAGCTGCATGTGCAGAAGTATCCTTACAACGACTTCCTGTGGCAGAACTACGAGTAACGCAGTTTTTGCGTGCAAAAACTGCAAGTAAGAAGTAAGAAGTAAGAAGTAAGAAGTAAGAAGTAAGAAGTAAGAAGTAAGAAGTATCAATCCCCATAAACTTAAACAACATAAGTGCGGAAAATGGAATACAGACAGTTATCAGAGATGGAGATAGAGCAGCTGGAGAAGAGAGGCTGCATCAGTGAGTCATGGGAGCAGGTGCTTGTTGCTCCCGAGTTCAACGCGGGCAGCATCCGCAACGTGTGCTTCGAGGGTGAGGTAAGGATAGGTAGTGGTGTCAAGATGTCGAACGTCGGCATCATACGTACTACCGACGGTGCCACCTACGGCGATGATGTCCTTGTCAGCGTAAAGAACGAGGGCGGAGACGGCAATGTGGTGCTCTATAGCGGACTGACATCGCAGATGGCATCGCTGATGATACAGAACAGCGAGGACAAGGAGATCTTCGGCAAGCTCCGCGAGATGATCACTGCATACGTCGAGGCTAAGCGCCCACTCTCTACAACCATCGGCAACAACGTCACCATCAGCGACTGCAGGGAACTGACGAACGTGATGATCGGAGACGAGTGCGAACTCTGCGGCTGTTCACGACTCATCGACTGCACGCTGACGCCAGCACCTGACGCAACGATATTTATCGGTGACGACGTAATCTGCGAGAATGTCATTGCGCAGCCGGGTGCAACGATTGTTGATGGAGCACGACTCTACGATACCTTTGTTGGTGAGGCATGCCACGTAGGCAGGGGCTTCACATCAGAGAACTCGCTATTCTTCGCCAACTCGCACATGGACAACGGCGAGAGCTGTGCTGCTCTCTGCGGACCGTTTGCCGTAAGCCATCATAAGGCTTCGCTGCTCATCGGCGGTGAGCTGTCGTTCTACAACGCCGGTTCAAGCACCAATTTCTCAAACCACGCATACAAGATGGGACCTATACACTATGGTACGATGGAGCGTGGTGCAAAGACAGCGAGTGGTGCGCATATCCTCTGGCCTGCGCAGATTGGTGCCTTCTCTATGGCGATGGGTAAGATACAGACGCATCCAGACACCTCGCTGCTGCCTTTCTCGTATGTGATAGGCGAGGGAAGGAAGACCAACGTCGTTCCGGGCAGGAACCTTTGCACCGTAGGAACCTACCGCGACGTCATGAAGTGGCCTAAGCGCGATAAGCGTCCGCAGTCTTCAAGGAAGTCGCTCGTCAGCTTCGACTGGCTCTCACCATACGTTATAGAGCGCGTGAAGGCCGGACTCCGCTGCCTCGAAGAGATGCAGGAGGAGCAGGGCTATGACGCTGCGGAGTACGAAGGCAAGGGCTTCACCATCACCGCCAGTGCACTGCGCCACGGCATAGAGTACTACAACCTTGCGCTGCGCATGTACGGCAATGCCGGCAGTGCGGCATCGTGGACAGACCTTCTGGGACTCCTTGCACCGACGGATGCCGTTGATCAGATAAAGGAGGACATCCTCTCTGGCGACATCGCAACGATAGAGATGCTGGAGGGTCGCTTCCAGGATATCTTCGACAGCTATCAGCAGTGGAAGGGCTACTCCGACAACGAGGGCGAGATGAGCGAGGCTTACAACGAATGGCTCAATGCTATCCGCAAGGATGCAGAGCGTGAGTATGACCTCGGAGATGTCAGCGAAGAGCAGATAACGGAGTTCCTGGAGTCGGTGAAGTGATTTTTTTCTTTCAGAAGTTAATATATTACCGTAAGTTAAGACATTTCTTGAAGTTAAGAAGTAAAGACATTACTTTCTGAGTTTTATATAATATATGATGAAAAGACTGGTAGTTTTTGTGGCAGCTGCGATGCTGCTGGCAGTGCATACGATGGCACTCTCGTATGAGAGCGTCAAGGGAGACCCTATGCAGACAAGGATCTATACCTTGCCTAACGGCCTGAAGGTTTATCTTTCCGTAAACAAGGAGACCCCGAGGGTTACGGCACACATAGCAGTGAACACCGGTTCGAGGAATGATCCGGCAGAGACAACGGGTCTGGCACACTATCTGGAGCACCTGATGTTCAAGGGCTCGAAGCAGTTTGGCACTACAGACTATGCCATGGAGGAGCCATACCTTAATAAGATAAGCGACCTCTATGAGGAATATCGCCAACTGACGGACAAGGATGCCCGCAAGGCCAAGTACCACGAGATAGACAGCGTATCGCAGATTGCGGCGCAGTTCTTTATTCCGAACGAGTACGACAAGATGATGAGTGCCATCGGCAGCGAGGGTACCAATGCATATACGTCGAATGATGTGACGTGCTATGTGGAGAACATTCCTTCCAACGAGATAGAGCGTTGGGCAATGGTCAATGCCGACAGGTTCCAGAATCTCGTGATGCGTGGATTCCATACGGAGCTGGAGGCCGTCTATGAGGAGAAGAACATCTCAATGGCGAAGGACAGCCGCAAGGCATACGAGGCATTGTTGAGAAAGGTGTTCCCTGCACATCCATACGGTCTGCAGACCACCATCGGTACCCAGGAGCACCTGAAGAACCCTTCGCAGGTGAACATCAGAAACTACTTCAACAAGTATTACGTGCCGAACAACGTCGCTATCTGTATGGCTGGCGACCTTGACCCTGACGCTACCATAGCTCTAATAGAGAAGTATTTCGGCAAATGGAAGGCTGGCAATGACTGCAAGGCACCTGTGTTCCCTGAGATGAAGCCGCTGACGGCGCCTCAGGATACTATCGTGATGGGTCAGGAGACAGAGAACATCGTGATGGCATGGAGGCTGAAAGGCGGTGCAGACCTGCAGAACGACACCATCACGATGGTCGATATGCTGCTCTCCAATGGTGACGTAGGCCTGATAGACCTCGACCTTAACCAAAAGATGAAGGTGCTTGGAGCTGGCTCCGGAATATGGAACCTGAAGGACTACAGCATGTTCCTCATGGTAGGAACGCCAAATGAGGGACAGAGTCTCGACGAAGTTCGCGGACTGCTGCTCGGCGAGATAGACAAGATCAAGCGTGGCGACTGGGACGAGAAGCTGTTGAAGAGCATCATAGCCAACTGGCGTCTCGGTGAACTCAAAGGCATGGACGACAACAAGACGCGTGTAAGCCAGATGGTGGATTGCTTCATTCTCGGTGCACCATGGGAGCAGCGCGTACAGCTCTGCGACCGACTTGAGAAACTGACGAAGGCAGATATCATGCGATGGGTTGAAGAGCATCTTGCCGACGGCTATGCTACGGTATATAAGAAGAAAGGTGAGGACAGCACATACACCAAGATTGAGAAGCCGGAAATCACCGCAATACCAAGCAACCGTGACCTCAAGAGCCGCTTCCTTGAGGACTTCAACAATATGACGGTGGAGCCTATACACCCTGTATTCGTTGACTTCTACAAGGAACTGACATTCAGCAAGACAAAGAGCGGACTGCCTGTGATATACCGCCAGAATACTCAGGACGAGCGCTTTAACCTTGTTTATTATTATGATTTCGGTGACTTGGCAGACAAGAGGTACGACATTGCGGCCGACTACTATGAGCTTCTTGGTACGAACAAGAAGAGTGTGGAGCAGATAAAGCGCGACTTCTACGACATTGCATGTTCGTTTGACATCAGCGTAGGCAGCAGGACGACGACCATCAGCATCAGCGGACTGCAGGAGAACATGGCGAAGGCCGTTGAGATGCTCGACAACTACATCTCAAACCTCAAGCCTGACACAGCTCTCTACAGCCAGATGATAGACCAGACAAGTAAGTCCCGTATGGAGGCACGTACAAACCAGAGCAACTGCTACAGCGCACTGGTGACCTACGGCATCTATGGTCCGAAGAATCCGCTGACCTGTGCGCCGACGATAACGGAGCTGAGGCAGTATGATCCTAAGGTGTTCACCGACCTGCTGAAGGGTATCAACGGTTTGAAGCACCAGGTGCTGTACTGGGGTCCGGCATCACTGCAGGAACTCTCTGCCATCGTCAGCAAGAAGCACAAGACACCGAAGTTGCTGGCAGAGATACCAGTCAACAAGCCATACGTTAAGCAGCCTACTACAGAGACGGAGGTAATACTTGCGCCATACGATGCAAAGAACATCAACATGCGCATGATAAACAGCGAGATGAAACCGTTTGACGTTGACAAACTGCCTGTCGTGAGCATCTTCAACGAGTACTTCGGAGGTTCTATGAACGCCATCGTCTTCCAGGAACTGCGTGAGGCTCGTGGCCTGGCATATAACGCCAGCGCTGCATACGTGACACCTTCGCGCAAGGATGAGACGGAGTATTACCAGCAGCATATCATCTCGCAGAACGACAAACTGATGGACTGCATCGGCGTGTTCAAGGAGATAACGGACTCCATGCCACAGAACGAGGCGAACTTCGCTACTGCTCAGCAGAGCATCATGAAGAGCATCGCCGCTGCAAGGTCAACAAAGGCTGGTCCGATAAACAAGTATCTCTCTGCAAAGGAGATGGGCATAGACTACGATATCAGCAAGCTCTACTACGAGAAGATACCAGCCCTTACGCTCTCTGACATACAGAAGTTCGAGGAAGAGAACATCAAGGGTAAGCCACTGCGATACCTCATCCTCGGCAAGGAGTCGGAACTCGACATCGAGGCATTGGAGAAGCTTGGTCCGCTGAAGAGGGTAACGCTCGACGATATCTTTCCATCGTACAAATAGAAACTGATTTGGGAATAGGGGGCAGACCCCTTTTCCTGCAAAAAGGAATATAATTTCTTAACCGTATAAATTAAATACAAAAACATTATGGCAAATCCAGTAGAATTCAAGTATGCGCCAATGTTCCAGCTTGGCGAAGACAAGACGGAGTATCGCCTGCTATCAAAGGAGGGGGTTACCGTAACGGAGTTTGAAGGCAAGGAGATCATCAAGGTCTCTAAGGAAGCCCTCACACTTCTTGCACAGCAGTGTTTCCACGACGTGGAGTTCATGCTGCGCCGTGAGCACAATGAGATGGTAGCAAAGATTCTGACCGACCCAGAGGCTTCAGAGAATGATAAGTACGTGGCACTGCAGTTCCTGCGCAATGCAGAGACAGCAGCAAAGGGCATCCTTCCTTTCTGTCAGGACACAGGTACTGCTATCATCCACGCAGAGAAGGGTCAGCAAATCTGGACAGGCTTCGAGGATGAAGAGGCTCTCTCACGCGGTGTATATAACACCTTCACCCAGGACAACCTCCGCTACTCCCAGAATGCTCCTCTCAACATGTACGATGAGGTTAACACCAAGTGTAACCTCCCAGCTCAGATTGACATTGAGGCAACAGAGGGTGCAGAGTATAAGTTCGTGTGTGTTGCAAAGGGCGGTGGCTCTGCCAACAAGACATACTTCTTCCCTATGACGAAGGCTCTCATCCAGAATGAGAACACACTGCTGCCTTGGCTCGTTGAGGAGATCAAGCACTTCGGTACAGCTGCTTGTCCTCCATACCATATCTGCGTCGTTATCGGTGGCACATCAGCAGAGAAGAACCTCCTCACCGTAAAGCTCGGCTCTATCAAGTACTACGATTCTCTGCCAACAACAGGTGATGAGACAGGTCGCGCCTTCCGTGACCTCGACCTTGAGAAGAAGCTCCTCAAGAAGGTTCATGAAATCGGTCTCGGTGCACAGTTCGGCGGTAAGTTCCTTGCTCACGACATCCGCGTAATCCGCCTGCCACGCCATGGCGCTTCACTGCCTGTAGGTATGGGCGTAAGCTGTTCTGCTGACCGTAACATCAAGGCAAAGATCAACAAGGACGGTATATGGATTGAGAAGATGGACTCTAACCCAACAGAGCTTATCCCAGAAGAGCTCCGCAATCCGGGCGAGGGCACAAAGGGTATCGAAATAGACCTCAACATGGGCATGGACGCTGTTCGTAAGGAACTCTCGAAGTATCCTGTCTCTACTCGCGTGAACCTCAAGGGTACCATCATCGTTGGTCGTGACATTGCCCACGCAAAGATCAAGGCACGTCTTGATGCTGGCGAGGGAATGCCACAGTACCTGAAGGATTACCCAATCCTCTATGCTGGTCCTGCAAAGACTCCGGAAGGCTATCCTTGTGGTTCTATGGGACCAACGACAGCTGGTCGTATGGATCCATACGTTGACGAGTTCCAGGAGAATGGTGGCTCTCTCGTGATGATAGCAAAGGGTAACCGTGACCAGTGCGTTACGGATGCATGTAAGAAGCATGGCGGCTTCTACCTCGGTACCATCGGTGGTGTTGCTGCTGTCCTCTCACAGAGCTCTATCAAGTCTATCGAATGCGTGGAGTACCCAGAACTCGGCATGGAGGCAGTATGGAAGATTGAGGTAGAGGACTTCCCTGCATTCATCCTCGTTGACGACAAGGGCAACGACTTCTTCAAGCAACTCAAGCCTTGCGTTTGCAGCATGTAATATATGGATTTCGTACTTTTTATAATAGGTCTCGCTGCTATCATCAAGGGAGCCGACTGGCTCACTGATGGTGCAGCATCAATAGCTCGCCACTTTGGTATTCCTACCATAGTGGTGGGCTTGACCATTGTTGCCATGGGCAGTTCCGCTCCGGAGTTAGTCGTCAGCGTGATGTCTGCTATAGAGGGAAATGTCGATATGGCATTGGGCAATGTCGTAGGTAGCAATATCTTCAACATCCTCGCCATCATGGGTATAACGGCGATGGTAAGCCCCGTGATTGTCGATAGGGCCAATGTGCTCTACGACGTACCGTTTCTTATTCTATCCAGTGTGTGTCTTGCCATAGCGGCGTTCGACACATTCATCAATGGCAGCAATGCCACTAATTCCATCAGCAGAACTGACGGACTGCTCCTGCTCTGCATCTTCTCCATCTTCATGTCTTACACCATGGCGATAGCGAGAAACAATAAGCATAGGGAACCTGTTGGCAACGCTAATGCAGATAAGGAGGTAACCTCTGTAGGCAACGCCGCCGACTCCTCTGTAGAAAGCAATGAGGATGCAACGATGAAACCTATGAAGGCAGTGCTCTTATGCATCGTCGGCCTTGCGTGCCTCATTGCCGGTGGTGACATGCTCGTTGACGGAGCATCAGGAATAGCCTCTTCACTTGGCGTAAGCCAGTCTATCATAGCTCTTACGATAGTCAGCAGCGGAACGTCGGCACCAGAGCTGGCGGCATCGGTGATGGCAGCACGAAAGGGCGATACGGCAATGGCACTCGGAAACGTTGTCGGCAGTGTGGTCTTCAACGTGTTCTTCGTCCTCGGATGTGCTGCTACGGTTTGTCCTCTCGGTATAGGAGGCGTATCGGTAACAGATATCGTGGTGCTACTCGTGGCATCCATCACACTATGGGCTTTCTGCAAGTTCGGAAACACTTTCTATACCATAACAAGAATAGAAGGAACCGTAATGGTTCTGATGGCAATAGCATATTACGCGTACCTTATATTAAATATATAGGTGCCTCAAACTATAATTATAACCTCTAATGCAAATACTATTTAACATCTACTATGTAGCCTCTCACGAAGAGACGCTGTACGTAAACATCAAACAGCCCAACGGTACGCTGATGCCATTAAAGATGAGTCAGTGTGGCGATGGTCAGTGGCAATATACGCTGCGCTGCGAGAGCAATACACTACAACTGACAGACAGCCGATTCCTGGATTATTATTATTCTGCGGTCCGTGATGGCAAAACACTTAATGCTGAGTGGACCACACAGGCACACCGCATAGACCTCGGACAGGCTGGAATACAGCAATATACCGCCTACGATACGTGGATAGAGATGCCTCAAGACACATATCTCTATTCTTCTGCATTCACAAGGTGCATCAACAGACGCGACAAGCGTGAGGTCTATCGCAAGCCTAACCCTTCGATACTGCGCCTCAAGACTCGTGCGCCACAGCTGCGAGGCACTGAGAGACTGGTGCTGACAGGTTCGCACCCAGTACTTGGTGAGTGGAACGTGGAGCGTGCTATAGAGTGCTATGAGCAGCAGCCCAACGAGTGGGTATGTGATATCGATACCGAATATACAGCCAATGAGCGTATAGAGTATAAGTTCGTGGCAGTGGGCGAGGGTGGCTCCGTATTGTGGGAGACATGCTGCAACCGTGTTGTAAGCATACCGCGCCTCAGAAAGGGTGAGGTTACAGAGATAGAACTCTCGCAGGCTTTCTTCGAGATATGGAATGTACGCAAGGCAGGAACGCTTATTCCTGTTTTCTCACTTCGCACGGAAGGCAGCTTCGGTGTGGGAGACTTCGGCGATCTGAAGAAGATGATCGACTGGGTGGAATATACCGGTCAGCGACTCCTTCAGGTACTGCCTATCAACGACAGCACGCTGACTCATACGTGGACTGACTCATACCCTTATTCATGCATCAGCATCTTTGCGCTCCATCCGCAGTATGCCGACTTCCGTCAGCTGCCTGCTTTGAAGGATGAGGCGAAGGCAAAGGAGTTTGAGTCTCTGCGCAAGCAGCTCAACCAGCTCCGACAGATAGACTATGAGCGCGTCAACAACGCCAAGAACGAATACCTGCATCTGCTCTTTGAACAGGAGAGCAAGGAGGTGTTTGCTACAAGGGAGTTCAAGGAGTGGTTCCTCGAAGAGCAGCATTGGCTTGTGCCGTACGCTATGTATTGCTTTCTGCGTGATACAAACATGACGGCAGACTTCTCGAAATGGGAGGGCTACGAGCAGTGGGATGAGTCACTGCGCCAGACACTTACTAACCCACGTACGAAGCTCTACAAAGAGGTTTCCTACTTCTACTACGTGCAGTATATCCTTGCTGTACAGATGAAGAGTGCGCATGAGTATGCGTGCCAGAAGCGTGTCATACTAAAGGGCGACATCCCTATCGGTGTGAATAGGCTCGGCTGTGACGTATGGCAGGAACCACGCTATTTCAATCTGAATACGCAGACGGGTGCGCCACCAGATGATTTCTCCATCAACGGACAGAACTGGGGATTCCCTACATACAACTGGAAGGAGATGCTGGCAGACGATTGCCTATGGTGGGTACGTCGTTTCCGGAACATGCAGAAGTATTTTGATGCATACCGCATAGACCACGTACTCGGATTCTTCCGTATATGGGAGATTCCGGCATCTTCGGTACACGGACTTCTCGGACAGTTCCAGCCGTCTCTCGCCATGACGATGGAGGAGATAGAGGCATACGGATTACACTTCCGCCGCGGACGCTTCACACGTCCTTATATCACACAGGAGATCGTAGAGGCCATCTTCGGAGACAAGGCGGAGATGGTGCGCGATACGTATCTCATGCCTTTCAAGGATGGCATGTATCTTCCAAAGGCAGACTTCGATACCCAGAAGAAGGTTGAGGCCTACTTCAACAAGGGTAGGGAGGCTGAAACAGTAACTGGTGACGACAAGCTTCTGCGCGATGGTATGTACACACTGCTTAGCAATGTGCTATTCCTCCGCGACCATGTCAATCCGGAGCTGTATCATCCACGCATTGCAGCACAGCATTCCTACATATACAAGACGCTGCTCACTGATGAGGAGCGCAGAATCTTCAACCGCCTTTACGATGACTATTACTATCATCGCAATACGCAATACTGGTATAAGGAAGCAAAGAAGAAGCTACCTCGTCTCATTGAGGCAACACGTATGCTCGTCTGTGCGGAGGATCTCGGAATGATTCCTGACTGCGTGCCGACTGTCATCAACGAGCTGCGCATACTATCCCTGGAGCTGCAGTCGATGCCGAAGGAGATGAACACGATGTTCGGTCATCCGGAGCGTTATCCTTACCGTTCTGTCTGCACCATCGACAGCCACGACATGCCTACGCTGCGCATGTGGTGGGACGAGGACTATAACCGTGCGTCCGTCTATTACCGTCAGATGCTCGGTCGTCGTGATGAGGCTCCGCATCCGATGCCTGCATGGCTGGCTCGCGACATCATGAACCGCAACCTACAGTCGGGCTCAATGCTCTGCATCCTCTCTCTTCAGGACTGGCTCGCTATCAGCGACAACCTACGCCTTGCCGATGCCAATGCGGAGCGTATCAATATTCCGGCAAACCCTCACCACTACTGGCGCTACCGCATGCACCTCAATATAGAGGATATGCTTCGCGACCAGCGTTTCTGCGATGACATAGCGGAGATGATAACGCAGAGCGGACGAGGATGATAACGCAGAGTGGACGTGGATGATAATGCACGTTCTTGTTCACGCGAAAATAGCAGATAATACTCACTTGAGGATGTGTTTTTCCGCAAAATAGCATATTTATGTGGTTTTTCTTTGGAGAATTCAAAAAAATCATGTAACTTTGCATCTAATTTTACGTGAAAACCATTCTATATAGGAGTAAAACTAAACAATACATAAATATAAAAACAAGATGGAAAAAAGACTTCTTCTTGGTGACGAGGCAATAGCGCTTGGTGCTATACACGCAGGTCTCAGCGGCGTGTATGCTTACCCTGGCACTCCTTCTACCGAGATTACAGAGTTTATTCAGAATAATGCCTATGCCAAGGAGCATGGCATTCGTTCGCGTTGGTGTACAAACGAGAAGACCGCCATGGAGGCTGCTCTCGGTATGTCTTACGCAGGCAAGCGCGCACTCGTCTGCATGAAGCACGTAGGTATGAACGTATGTGCTGATGCATTCATCAACAGTGCCATAACAGGTGTGCAGGGCGGTCTTGTAGTTCTTGCTGCCGACGACCCTTCAATGCACTCTTCACAGAACGAGCAGGACTCTCGTTTCTATGGCAAGTTTGCACTCATTCCTATCTTTGAACCTTCAAACCAGCAGGAGGCTTACGACATGATGGCGGCTGCCTTCGACCTCTCCGAGGCTATCAAGGAGCCGGTGCTGCTGCGTGTCGTAACACGTCTGGCACACTCCCGTGCAGGTGTTGTTGTAAAGGAGCCACGTCAGCAGAACGAGATGAAGCCTTCTACGGATCAGTGGGTGCTCCTTCCTGGCATTGCGAAGAAGAAGTATGCTGCGCTCCTTGAGAAGCAGGACGCAATGCTGATGGAGGCAAACAAGTCTCAGTTCAATATCTCGGAGTATTCTGATGGTGCCAACAAGTCAGAGAAGACCGGCATCGTGGCTTGCGGCATTGGCTACAACTACGTGAAGGAGGCTCTCGCACAGCTGCCAGCAGAGAAGCAGGCACTCTTTAATATAGAGAAGGTATCTCAGTATCCACTGCCAGAGCAGCGCATCCAGATGCTCGCAAAGGAGAGTGGCAAGCTGCTCGTCGTTGAGGATGGTCAGCCTGTTATAGAAGAGCAGGTGAAGGGAATCCTCGGCACTGGCTATATGGTGACAGGACGTCTGACGGGTGCTCTGCCACGTACCGGCGAGCTTACTCCTGATGCCCTTGCTGCTGCACTCGGCGTTGAGGCTCCACAGGTGCTCGCTCCTGCAAAGAACCTCGCTGGCCGTCCTCCACAGCTCTGCCAGGGTTGCGGACACCGCGACGTATATGGTGCTCTCGTGAAGATCATCGAGGAGTATCCTGATGCTCGTGTATTCGGTGACATCGGTTGCTATACGCTCGGTGCACTGCCTCCATTCAAGGCGCTCGCTTCATGCGTTGACATGGGTGCGTCCATCACTATGGCAAAGGGTGCGGCTGATGCTGGTCTCCGTCCTTCTATCGCCGTTATCGGTGACTCTACGTTCACACACTCCGGCATGACAGGTCTCCTTGATGCCATCAACGACAACAGTCCTATGACTCTCATTATCAGCGATAACCTCACAACAGGTATGACTGGTGGTCAGGAGTCTGCCGGCACCAACAAGTTCGAGGCTATCTGTCTCGGTCTCGGTATGGATCCGGAGCATCTTCACGTCGTTACGCCTCTCCCAAAGAATATTCCTGCCATTGCGGAACTCATCAAGAAGGAGATAGCATACGAAGGTGTTAGCGTTATCATACCAAGAAGAGAATGTATCCAGACAGCTTCCCGCCATGCTCGCGAGGCTGCAAAACTTAAAAAGGAGGGCAAGTAAAATGAAGAAAGATATAATACTGTGTGGCGTTGGCGGTCAGGGAATCCTCTCCATCGCTACCATCATCGGACAGGCTGCCACAAAGGCTGACATCAACCTTAAGCAGGCAGAGGTTCACGGCATGAGCCAGCGTGGAGGTGACGTACAGTCTAACCTGCGTCTCTCTACCGAGACAATCTATAGTGACCTCATTCAGCAGGGTGGGGCAGACATCATCATCTCCATGGAACCAATGGAGGCTCTGCGCTATCTGCCTTATCTCTCGAAGGATGGTGTCATCGTGACAAGCAACAAGCCATTCGTCAACATCCCTAACTACCCGGAGGAGCAGGCTATCTTCGATGAGCTCAACGCTCTGCCAAACAAGGTCATCATGCTCGACATTGAGCAGGTGGCAAAGGATGCCGGCTCTGCACGTTCTGCCAACGTGGTGCTCCTCGGTATGGCTGCAAAGTATCTTGAGATAGTATCTGCAGAATCTCTTCGCGATGCCGTTGCCACAATCTTTGCCCGCAAGGGTGAGAAGATAGTAGAGTGTAACCTGAAAGCTTTTGATTTAGGTCACGAAGCTGCTAAATAATAAGGAATTATGGCATACAGAAGAGAACTTCCTGATTGGAGCTCTGAGTATCTTGACCCAGAACTCGAAACAATGTCACGCGACGAGATCAGTGCACTTCAGGTGAAGCGCCTGAAGGAGACGGTAGCTCGTTGCATGAATAATCCGGTATATAAGGCACGCCTTGAAGAGGCTGGCGTTTCACCGGAGAATATAACGAGTGTTGACGATATACGTCGTATTCCTTTCACTACAAAGCAGGACCTGCGCGATACATATCCATTCGGTCTCGCATCAGCACCTCTCACAGAGTGCGTGCGTCTGCATTCCTCATCGGGCACTACCGGTAACCCTACCATCATCCTCCACACACAGAAGGACCTTGACGAGTGGGCTAACCAGGTGGCACGAAACCTTTGGATGGTGGGACTGCGTCCTGACGACGTGTTCCAGAACTCATCGGGCTATGGTATGTTCACCGGCGGTCTCGGATTCCAGTACGGAGCAGAGCGCATCGGCATGCTCACCGTTCCTGCTGCTGCGGGCAATACGCTTCGCCAGATTAAGTTCATGACAGACCTCGGAACAACTGCCGTTCATGCTGTACCATCGTACGTTACACGTATCTATGAGGTGATGCAGGAGATCGGCGTCGATCCACGCAAGGACACCAAGCTGAAGGTGCTCGCCATCGGAGCGGAGCCTCACTCTGAGGAGCAGCGTCAGCGCATCCAGAAGATGATGGGCGTAAAGGCATACAACAGCTTCGGCATGTCTGAGATGTGCGGTCCTGGCGTAGGCTTCGAGTGTAAGGAGCAGAACGGCCTCCACTTCTGGGAGGACTACTACATCGTGGAGATCGTTGACCCTGTAACACTGGAGCCGGTACCTGACGGAGAGATTGGTGAGCTCGTTCTTACCTCTATCAACCGTGAGGCAATGCCACTGCTTCGCTACCGTACTCGTGACCTCACCCGTGTTCTCGGTCGCACCTGTCCTTGCGGACGTAACCATGTTCGTATCGACCGCATGAAAGGACGTTCCGACGATATGATGGTGCTGCGTGGCGTAAACATCTTCCCAATACAGATTGAGAAGATTCTGATGCAGTTCAAGGAACTCGCTAACAACTACCTCATCACCCTCACCACCGACGACAACAACGACAACATGACCGTCGAGGTAGAGCTCGAAGAACTCTTCACCGATGACTACCAGCGTCTTGTGTCTCTTCAGAAGAGCGTCACACGTGCCTTGAAGGATGAGATTCTCCTCACACCTATCGTGAAGCTCGTGCCAAAGGGAACGCTTCCTGTCAGCGAAGGAAAGGCAGTGAGAGTAGTAGATAAGAGAACGGTTTATCAATAAAAAGGAGGCTTTCCTATGACTATCAAGCAAATATCCATCTTCGTAGAGAACAAGAGCGGCTCACTGCTGCAGGTTCTCAACCTGCTGAAGGACAATGGCATCAGCATTATCATCAGCACACTCAGTGATACTCAGGACTTCGGTATCTATCGCGTCATCTGCTCTGACACCGACAAGGCATTCTCCATACTCCGTGAGAAGGGAATCAATGTTACGGTAACAAACGTATATGCTATCCGACTGGCAGACAACAAGGTAGGTGCTGCCGCTGAGGTAATGGCACAGCTGACGGAGTCTGGTCTAGGCATCAAGTACATGTACTCCTTCCTTCTTGAGGGAAAGGGCGTCATAGTGTTCCGTGCCGACGACAACGAGAAGGCTAACGAGATAGTGATGCTCAAGAAGCTCGACTTCCTTACCGAGGGTGACTTGAAATAACCATCACTTCACAAAGGTTCATATCACTATGACACTATTAGAAAAACTCAATACCACCGACCGTTTCGCCAACAGCATTGGTGCACGGTTGACGGAAATAAGAGAAGGATATTCACGCGCAGAACTCACCGTTGAGGAACATCACCTCAACGGTGGGGGAGTATGTCAGGGAGGTGTGATGTACACCCTCGCAGACCTTGCCTTCGCTGCAGTTTCAAACAGCCACGGTCTCCTTACCCTTGGTATCAACAACAGCATCACGTTTGTTAAGTCTGGCATGCTTGGAGACACTATCGTTGCTGAGTGTACGGAGCAGGTGAACCACCACAAGCTGCCTTATTGTGACATCAAGGTAACGAATCAGAACGGAGAACTCCTCGCCATCATGACGGGACTTGCCTATCGAATGAAGAAGGAGTTTGAATATGACACTTTAATGTAAACTATTATCAATAACTTAAACAATGTACAACAAATCATTCATCGGATCGGTTCTCAGCATGGTTGTTTGCTTCTCTATGCTGAGCGTTCACGCACGTGCAGAACAATCCACAGAACTTTCAGAAACAATGAACATCGAATCTCCAGCAGCTGTTATGGAGGCACCTGCAAAGGCAGAGCCTATCTACACCGAGACGGCTCGCGACGGAGACTTAGGCATGAGCATCGTACAGATGGCTCCGGGCCTTACACAGAAAGCAGCAGAATCTGTTGACTGGGCTGCTGATGTGGCTTCAAGAATCCAACTCCATGGTTACGCTCAGGGATGGTACGATTATCACCATGCCGGAGGTAAAAACACAAACACCTTCCTCTGCAAGAGAGTGCTCTTCTGGGCAAATGCACAGATTACTCCACGTTGGTCATTCCTCTTTATGCACGACTTTTCAAGCGTTGTTCAGGAATACTACACCGACTATCGCATCACAAACAACAAGGCACTGACCGTCAGATTTGGTCAGTACAAGACAGCTCTTACTTACGAAAATCCATTATCACCAACAGCGATGGAGACCATCGATGTCTATTCTGATGGTGTCGCTTACCTGACAAACTGCGGTATGGACCCTGCAACGGGTGTTCAGTACGGTCGTGATCAAGGTATTGCCGTGTTTGGTGAGACCAACAATAAGTCATTCCGCTACGAGGTGCAGGTGCTCAACGGCTCAGGCATCAACCGTAAGGATGACAACAATCAGAAAGACGTTATTGCAAGACTTGAGGTACGTCCTGCTAAGGGTCTGAATATCTGTGCAACAGGTATGATTGGTAAAGGCCATGCTTTGGCTGATTCAAAATATACCGGCATCAAGGCAGGTACCGATTATGACAAGCTTCGCTATACCTTCGGTGCTGACTATAAGTCAAAGGCATTCAACGTTCACGGAGAGTATCTCTGGGGTAAGGACGACAACGTTCACAGCCGTGGTGCTTACGTGACAGGTAGCGTTGCCATCGTACCTTCAAAGTTCGACTTCGTGGCATCTTACGACTACTTCAACTACAACACCACCAAGAACATGGAGCGCCACAAGGTTGTTGCTGGTCTTCAGTACTGGTTCTTCAAGAAGTGCCGTTTCCAGGCTCAGTATGTATATCGCAAGGCAAACGCTGCCATGGGCAACACACATGCCGACAACCAGTTCATCTGCCAGATGCAGGTACGATTTAACTAATAAGGAGGAGGGATTTTTATGCTTATAAAGATAATTCTTACAATAGTATTCCTCCTCGTAACAGTAGGAGTCGGAATATACTCCCGCCGTCAGGCATCAACTGTTGACGGCTTCGTACTCGGTGGACGTAACGTCGGCGGCTGGCTCACTGCCTTCGCCTTCGGCACCTCATACTTCTCTGCCGTAGTCTTCGTAGGCTATGCAGGACAGTTCGGCTGGAAGTACGGTATGTCAGCATCATGGATTGGTATCGGTAACGCCATCATCGGTTCACTCCTCGCATGGATAGTGCTCGGCAAGCGTACACGCCTTATGACACAGCACATACAGAGCCGCACCATGCCGGACTTCTTCGGCACACGCTTCGGTGACGAGGGGCTCCGCGTTGTCGCTTCTGTCATTGCATTCGTATTCCTCATACCTTACACAGCAGGTGTATATATGGGCATCTCTAAGCTCTTCGAGATGGGCTTCGGCGTACCATACGAATACTGCGCTATGACCATGGCAGCGCTAACTGCCGTCTATGTCATCCTCGGAGGCTATAAGGCAACAGCCATCAACGACTTCATACAGGGCATCATCATGCTCTTCGGCATCACTACCGTCATTGCCGTTGTGCTCAACAGCCAGGGCGGTCTCACCGAGGCAGTATCAAAGATGGCAGAGCTCACGCCTAATACCGATGACCTCACGCAGAAGGGCTCGGCACTATATGCTGCCTTCCAGCCTGGCGACTTCGCTTCATGGTTTGGTCCTAACCCTCTCAGCCTCTTTGGCGTTGTGGTGCTCACATCACTTGGCACATGGGGACTCCCACAGATGGTCGGTAAGTTCTATTCCATCACTGACGAGGCTGCCATCAAGCGTGGCACCATCATCTCTACTATCTTCGCACTCATCGTATCTGGTGGCTGCTACTTCCTCGGAAGCTTCGGACGCCTCTTCGTTCCTACTGCGTTCAATGCAGAGAAGGGCAAGTTCGTGTATGACAACATCGTGCCAACAATGCTTGAGACCTTACCTGACTTCCTCATCGCACTCGTCCTCCTGCTCGTTCTCTCGGCTTCAATGTCAACACTCGCAGGCCTCGTGCTCACATCATCATCTACCATGACCCTCGACCTTATCTATCGCGATAAGAAGGCGCTTGCTGGTGAGGTCGTTGACGGAGAGATCGACGACATAGCAGCAGAGAAGATAGAGCGCCGCAAGGTTGTCGTAATGCGTGTACTCATCGTATTCTTCATCGTTATCTCACTGATGATAGCCCTCAACCCACCACAGTTCATCGCACAGCTCATGGGCATCTCATGGGGTGCGCTCGCAGGTGCATTCCTTGCTCCATTCATGCTCGGACTCTACTGGAAGGGCGTTACACGCATGGCGGTATGGGCTTGCTTCATCTGGGGGGTGGGTCTCACCGTAGTCAACATGCTCATGGGTAACTCTATCCTCAACCCTATCGACTGCGGTGCAGTGGCAATGGTTGGCGGCTTCGTTGTCGTTGCCATCGTAAGCCTCGTCACACCAAAGCTCGAAGAGAAGAAGGTCGATAACATCTTTGAATGTTACAAACCTTCCTAACCTTCCCCAAGGGGAGGAATTTGAGATATGTGAAGTTCCTTCAAAAAATAAATAATAATCTATAATAATAATTTAAACACCGTAAACCCTCCAACGGTATAAAACCTCCTCCCCTTTAACGGGGAGGTCGGGAGGGGTCTTATGATTCTAAATCGCGCAATGGAATGTATGGACCGCGAGTCCATGCGTAAATT
>CAMADY010000037.1 GCA_945831805.1 uncultured Prevotellaceae bacterium | reverse complement strand
AAGA
Organism: uncultured Prevotellaceae bacterium; assembly: GCA_945831805.1. GTDB lineage: Bacteria > Bacteroidota > Bacteroidia > Bacteroidales > Bacteroidaceae > Prevotella. The sequence continues at coordinate 24,441 of CAMADY010000037.1, read as the reverse complement.
ATATCTAACAAGAAAAAAAATACATAATAGCTGCGGCATATATCTTTTGGAACATTAGTCGGCAAACTTAATAGATGACAAGAAGGTGTATGTCCTCACTATCCGTGTCCTGACATGAGATGGTGAGGGTATTGTCATCTATGTTTGCCGACACAGTTCCATGCCCTCCCTCTCATGCTTCAATGGGATTTATAGGTATCACTATAGTTTTCCGGCCGGATAGTAATATCCTGTCGGATTTTTTTTATGTACCTTAAGTAATATGAGAAAATAACATTATTATATAAAAACACTAAAAGAATGAGACCCGAATCAGCATATATAACTATAGATAAGAATATAGAAAAGATAAAGGACTTCATCAATGAGGTCATTATCGTTCCTAAACATACCCTTACGAAATGGGCAACAGTGACAAATCAAACTCCAGCAGCAAAGATTGGCTACATCGGTCAGCATCTTGTTTCATTAATTACTGGTGTTCAAGGTACAGGAACTGGTGCAAGAGGTAATGATCTCGCAGATGGTTCTGAAGTAAAATCGTGCAATAAGGTTGACCAGGCAGACAAATGTAAAAATTGTGAAAGCCGTGTAATGCGTTTTGAAAGCAAATGTCCACATTGCGGAAGCACTAACATCGAACGAAAGGATGATAGCAAATGGTTATTTTCCATTCATGATGAAAATGAATTGAATACATACAAGAACCTTAATCGCATTGTACTTTTGTTGATGGATTATCCTAATTTCAAGAAAAACGACTTCATGGACGTAAGGATAACAGCGTTTGAAATATATCCAAAAGAGGAAAGAATGTCTGTTTTCAATGAACTGATATCCACCCATTACTTCAAGAACTACCTACCAAAGAAGAATGCAAAGAAGAAAACTAATCCGATGAATCTTCATCCATGGTCATTCCAATTCTACAAATGTAATCCTGTAAAGATTTTTGAATGTACGATAAAAAACATTGATACCACACCAAGCGTCATCATAGACAACAATGTGTATGTGAAGCCAGATATGGAACGTAATGAATCTTTGCAGACAATCCCAATGCCTTCAATGTTGTTAAGGGCAGCAGAGTGGACGGAACTTCTAAAGAAATCAAACTACAAGAAAGATATAGAACCCCTTATTGTTAAAGAATATCTTGAGAAAGAAGGAATAAGGGGATTGAGCAAAACGCAGTTCTCTAAGCTTTCCTTAAATAAGAAGGCAGAGGCTCTTCCTTTCTTGAATGAGGAACTACGAAATATTATATCCCTGCGACCTGTCGCACCTGTACGTCAGAAAAAGAATTACAAGAGAATCTAAACTTGCTATTCTCCTCATCTATTCTGTTCAAACCTATCTTGTAATAATTTTCATCCAACTCTATTCCTATATAATGGCGATTGAGTCGAATGCAACTTACTTGTGTAGAGCCTACTCCAGAGAAAGGATCCAGAACAATGTCCCCCTCATTGCTGCTGGCTTCAATAAGTCTGCCTATAAGTTTTAATGGTTTCTGGGTTGGATGAAGATGTTTCTCCTTGTAGAAATCAATATCTGTCCAGACATCCGTATATCCCATTTGAGGGTTAAATGTCTGGGCTACTTTTTTATATGGGCACTTGAAATCAAGAATCACAGATAGTTTGTTCCATAATTCTTCAGTGGGGAATTGTTCACATACGTTCTTTCCTGTGTAGATACTCCACATACCACCCCCATTTGATTTAACGCCCAGGGCTTCATTTATCTGCTTTGCTGTAAGTCCCAATGCCTTTTGACGTTCTTTAAGGTAAGGCTTTACGAATTGTTTGTTGTCTTTTATTATGAATAGAATGCTCTCCGTAACATTAGGGAATAACTTATATTTCTTGGTAGCTCTGCCGCTGACAGAACGCATACCCTTATCTAGAATTATTTGTTGGCGAAGTTCCAGCCCCATTTCTTCCAAATGAGGAACAAGCAATGCCAATGTTCTGAAATAGCCAAAGCAATAGAATGTACCACCAGTTCGCAGAACCCGAGCTACTTCTTTTATCCACTTTAAGGACCATTCGACATAATCTTTCTCCGTCTTCCATTGATAATCCCACTTTTCGCCTATGACCTTCCAGTATGGAGGGTCAGCAACTACAAGGTCTATAGAGTTATCATCAAAAGACTTCATGCGCTCTATACAATCCGCATTATAGCAAATATCCAATTCCATTGAAGAACATTGTTATAGTAAAACAAACAAATTTTCCGATACAAAATTACTATAATATTTTCAATTACCCAAATTTTTTAAGAAAAAGATAATAAAACTATTTGAAAAGTTTGGAAGCCTCAGATAATCTTTGTAATTTTGCAACGAGACAAAAGAAATGTAACAAACAAATGAAAGGCCGTTTTGCTCCCTCGCCTACAGGTAGGATGCACCTGGGCAACGTATTCAGCGCCATGCTATCATGGCTCTCCGTCAAGTCAAAAGGCGGGGAATGGGTGCTGCGTATCGAAGATCTGGACCCTCAGCGTTCGCGCCTTGAGTACGCCGAGCAACTGATGGACGACCTGCTGTGGCTCGGAATGACGTGGGACGAGGGTCCTCAGCTCGTCAATGGCAGGTGTACCCCCGACGCATTCTTCCAGAGCCGGCGCCATGATATCTACGAGCAGCACCTCGATCGCCTGCGCAACATGAAGACGCCTACCAGCGAAGAGTCTCTCGTCTATCCGTGCTACTGCACCCGCGCCGACATCCTCGCCACGCAGGCACCGCATGAGTCGGACGGCAGGGTGGTCTATAAGGGTACCTGCCGCCCAACGATAAAAGATCCAGGGAACGGCGGCCCGATTGCTTCCGATGGTGTAACCTCCTCAGATAGTGGCACTAAGGTGCTCAGTAGGGTAGGGGCAGCCGCCCAACGGCTCATCGTTCCCGACCGCACCATCACGTTTCTCGACGGACACTACGGCGAGCAGAGCGTGAACCTTGCCACGCAGTGTGGCGACTTCATAGTGCGCCGCAAGGACGGAGCGTGGGCTTACCAGCTCGCCGTCGTTGTCGATGACGCGCTGATGGGCATCACGGAGGTGGTCAGGGGGCGCGACCTCCTGCTCTCATCGCCGCAGCAGATGTACGTGGCGGAGCTCCTCGGATACCCCGCCCCACAGTTCATACACCTGCCGCTGCTCGTCAACGAACAGGGCCAGCGCCTCTCGAAACGTGACAAAAGCCTCGACATGGGATGCCTCCGCGAGCGTTATACACCGCAGGAAATCATCGGTTTGCTGGCATACCACGCACGCCTCACGGACGTTATGCAACCCCTCACGCTGACAGAGCTGCTGCCCCAATTCTCGTGGGACAAAATACCGCAGCAGGACATCGTCGTTTCCGCTGAATGAAAACAAAAACGACAGAACCTGTCATTGCCGTTTTCTGCAGAGTGAAAGCAAAACGGCGGAATTTGTGACACATTGATTTTCGGAGATGCCGAAATACTGGCGTGAAAACAATGAAACGCAAATCGGGTTGCGTACAGCGAAATCTACGCAAAATTTTACAATGCTGACAATCAGGGACTTGCAAACAGCGACGTTTTGCAAGTCCTTTTTTAATGCCCGAAAGGGGCGTTTCGGGGTGTGTAAAAGCTATCTAATTGCATCGTAAAAGCTATCTAATCACAAGGAGAGAGCTATCTAATCACGACATGAAAGCATAGCTTTTACCGGAAAAAGGCAAAAACAACACTCCGGAAGCCCTTTCCGATGGTCTCGCAATCTCTGGAAGGACACCTCGCCACGAATATTTTCAAAAATCAGAGTGTCACAATATTGCAGTGTTTTCTTACACTTTGTCATACGGCGAAAAAAAAGTACGGAATTATTTGGAAGTGTGGAGTTTTTTTTGTAATTTTGCAAAATGATTATTCATGATGTGCCGGAAGCATGTTGACGCATGCCTTGTGACACGAAGAAACGACGTAAATCGACCGCTAACCGAGAATACTCTTACACATGATAGAAATCATAAACCAAATGAACGATATCCTCTGGGGATATATCGTGATAGCAATGATGGTGGTATGCGCGCTGTATTTCACCTTCAGACTCCGTGCCGTGCAGTTCACCAGGATCGGTGAGATGATGCATCTGCTGACGCATTCGTCGAAGACCGATAGCCCAGACAATCTGAAGGACACGATGGAGGCAGGCTATGCCGGCGGCTCTGACGAGCGCAGCCGTAAGGCCATCTCTCCGTTCCGCGCCTTCGCTGTAGGCCTCTCCAGCCGAGTGGGCACCGGAAACCTTGCCGGCGTGGCGTCAGCCATATTCATCGGCGGTCCGGGAGCGGTCTTCTGGATGTGGCTCATGGCACTCCTCGGAGCCTCGTCGTCGTTCGTGGAGTCAACGCTGGCGCAGCTCTACAAGCGCCGCGATTCCAGGACCGGCGTCTATTACGGCGGTCCGGCGTACTACATGCAGTACGGTATGCACAAGCGCTGGATGGGTATCATCTTCGCAGTGCTCATAACGCTGAGCTATTCGCTTGCCACACAGCTCGTTCAGAGCAAGACGATGGCCGATGCCTTCTCCGTAAGCATCGACATGGCCATGGGCAATGCGCCCGGCACGAGCACCATCTGGGTGGGCGTAGCGGTAACGGTGGCAACGGCATTGATAATCTTCGGTGGCATACAGCGCATCTCGCGCTTCGCCGCTATCGTAGTGCCTATCATGGCAATAGGCTACATGCTGATGGCCCTCTACGTCATAATGACGAACTTCATGCTCATCCCTGACGTTATAGAGCTCATCGTCAAGAGCGCCCTCGGCATTGATCAGGCAGCGGGCGGCATGGTAGGCCTCGCCATTATGCAGGGCGTGAAGCGCGGACTATACTCCAACGAGGCCGGTGAGGGTACGGTACCTAACGCCGCCGCCATTGCGGAGACATCGCATCCGGTGAAGCAGGGTCTGCTGCAGGCCCTCGGCGTCTTCTGCGACACTATCATAATATGCACGTGCACCGCGTTCATAGTGCTCATCTCGGGACTTTACACTCCGGAACACGGCATGGACGGCATCCTGCTGACGCAGGCAGCGCTGGAGCAGGAGATGGGCGTGGCCGGCAGATACTTCCTCACGGCGGCAATACTGATGTTCGCCTACAGCACCATCATTGCCGGATACTTCTACGGCGAGACGAACCTCCGCTTTATCTTCGGCAGGAACGCCAACCCTAATGGGAGCGAGAAGAAGGAGAACGTCGCCATTTTCTTCTTCCGTGTGGCAACGGCTCTCGTGATACTCGCCGGCGCCATGATGACGCTTCAGGACTCGTTCTCTATCGTTGACCTGCTGATGGGACTCATGACGATAGCCAACCTCATCGCCATCATCTGCCTCTTCCCTCGTGTGAAGATGCTGCTCGACGACTACGTGCGCCAGCGCAAGGAACATCGTGATCCGGTATTCCGCAAGGAGGTGCTGCCGAAGGAGCTGCAGGACGATGTGGAGTGCTGGTGATTTTAGTTGTTTGGTTGTTTGGTTTCATTTACAAAATATAAGAAAAAAAGATGGAGTTGCTACTCATACATAAGGCATTGATAGACTGGAGGACGACGTTCGGCATCGTCTTCCTGATAGTGCTGTTGTGTGTGGTGAGCTATACCATCTACAGGACATACAAGGCTGTGGTCCAGCATAACATCAAGGAGGCAGAGCTGCGCCGTGCCGCCCGCCGCAATATCCGTATGCAGGAGATGACGGCAATGGTGCTGCGTAATACGTATTCGTTCCTCTGGAAGAGAGAGAACGGCGTGTTCGATGCCAGCGATGCCCTAAGGGAGCACATGGGATGGGACGGCGACTTCTCTACGTTCGCCTCGCTCTTCGAGATGGAGCCGCTGTACATTCAGAAGCTCAAGGACTTCTTCTCCATCAAGATACCGGGCAACTACAAGGTGGAGGTCTATGGTAACCCAAAGGACAAGGAACCGCACTGGTATGAGCTGAAGATGAAGGTGGAAGAGATTGACGGCCACGTGGTGCAGAAGGGCATCACCGTGATGATCGATGAGCGCAAGGAGCGCGAGGCGATAGAGCTGGAGACGCACCGCATGCTGCTCAACGCAAAGGAGAGTGACACGTTCATCTCCAACGTGAACTACGCCATCCGCACTCCGCTGAATGCCATCGTCGGAATATCGCAGATATACACCGACAGCGAGATGAACCTTACGGAGGCAGAGGTAAAGGCTTTCGCAAAACACATCGACCATAATAATACGCTCCTTATGAAGACCATCAACGACATGCTTACGGTGACGCTGATGGACAATAGCAACGTGGGCTTCGTCTTTGAGGATATGCCGATGGGCAGCCTTGCCAACATGGTGAGACGCATAGCAAGGCAGGAGGTCGTCAATGCCCGCGAGACGAAGGTCGTGGTGGAAGAAGGTCCGGCAGAGGCAGTGGTGCGCATCGACACGGCACAGATGGAGCGAGTGCTGACAGACCTTATAGGCAACGCCTCGAAGTTCTCGCCGAATGGTTCTACGGTAACCGTGACATGGAGACTGGAGGACGGCTACGTGGTGATATGCGTCGTGGACAGAGGCCCGGGCATTGCAAGGGTTTATCAGAACCTTATATTCCATCGTTTCTACAAAATCAACCCGTTCACGCCGGGTACCGGACTCGGATTGTCGCTGGCGCGAATGATAGTGGAGAAGATGAACGGCACGATAGGTGTTGACAGCAAGGAGGGCCTCGGCTCTACCTTCTGGGTAAGACTGAAGAACGTCGGGGGCACGGCAGCCGCCGGCAGCAACGAGAGGAAAGGAGGTGAGTCATGAGCAGCGTTGTCATTATAAATATATGCGTGATATACCTGATATTGCTGACGGTGATACTGACGCTATGGCGCCTCATCGACAAGAACTTCCAGCACATGGAACAGCTTGAGAGCGGCAGGACGGCAGAGCGCGCCATGAACAATATCATTTCGGTGATGCATGCCACAAACTACTTCCTGTGGTATGAGGATGGCGACAGCTTCAACTTCGGCGACAGATTCTTCGAGATACTGCGACTCCGAAAACGCCCGTTGTCAAAGGAGTTGGTGAAGAGGCTCGTGGCACCGTCGCAGCTGCAAATGGCGAGGAAGGCATATTCCGACCTCGGCGAAGAGGCAAGAATACTGCAGCTGGACCTGTGGTTCCCCGTGTCGAAGCAGTGGCATACGCTGCTCATCAAGGCCAGTAAGGTACACATGGAGAACGGCGAGGAGATGCGAATGGGTATCTTCACCTTTGCCGACGAGAGGAAGAAGATGGAGGGGGAGCGCAAGAAGGCGTTCGCCTTGGAGGAGGAGAGCAAGATGAAGGCGAGCTTCCTCGCTTCTATGGGCCACGAGATACGCACGCCGCTGAATGTCATAACGGGATTCTCCAAGCTGCTGGCAGAAGACTACGGCAACCTCTCGGAAGAGGAGCGCCGCAGCTACTACGAAATAATAAAGGAGAACAATACGCAACTGCTGAAGCTGCTCAACGACGTGCTGACAAGTTCTCTGAAGAAGGGCAACGAGGTGCAGCTGCAACTGAGACGCAAGAGGGTCAGCGACCTGATAGAGGAACTATATACGACGCATAATGTAGTGGTGCCGAAGCACCTCAGGTTCTACATGCAGCAGGGCAGCTGCGAGGACTTCATCGACGTCAACCGAAGCGGCATGATGCAGGTGGTTTCGAACCTTATGAACAACGCCATCAAGTTCACGAAGGAGGGTAGCATAACCCTCGGATGGGAGTCCGTTGGCGACAAGGTGATAATCTACGTGCAGGACACCGGCATCGGTATAGCGGAAGAGAACCTCACGTCTGTCTTCGACAAGTTCTTCAAGCAGGACGCATCGTCTGTGGGTGCCGGCATCGGATTGCCGCTCTGCAAGAAGCTGGTGGAGAACATGCACGGCGAGATCCGCGTGAAGAGCAAACTCGGCGTGGGCTCACGATTCGAGATTGTGTTTGATAAGGTCGGGGGTTAAGAGGTTAGAAGCATCGGCCAGGCCACGGAGCGAGAGGTTAGAGGTTTAACGGTTTTAAGGTTATACGGAATGGGACAGATATTGGTTGATGAGGACTACCTCAACGAACTGAAATACAGGGCGGAGCATGACATGCTGACCGGCGTGCTCAATCGCTATGCCGGCGATGCGAGCATGCGCAGAGTCTTCGTGGAGCATATTCCGGGATACCTCGTCCTGATGGATATCGACCTGTTCAAGCAATTCAACGATACCTACGGTCACGATACCGGCGACAGGGTGCTGAAGGCTATTGCGCAGTGTCTCGTGGCAGAGATAGGCGACAGCGTGGTGAGAGTCGGTGGCGATGAGTTCGGATTCTTCATCAGGAAGGACGAGCTGCACGAGGATTTACAGGCAATATTCGACCGTATATTCAAGAGAATCGACGACATCCAGGGCCTGGATATAGAAGACGGGAAACTTGCAATAAGTGCCGGCGCTGCTTTTTACGACGGCAATGCGAACGACGGCTTCACGTCTCTCTACCACAAGGCCGACAGACTTTGCTACCAAAGCAAGGCAACAGTGGGAAATAAGGTGACAATAGATTAACAAAATAGAGAAATTATATTGAACAGAAGCGACGATAAGAAGAAGATGCTGACGACGATGCCGATAGGCAAGTTGCTATGGCAGTATGCGCTGCCAGCAATGCTTGCTATGTCGGCAAGCGCCATCCTCAATATCTGCGATACGATATTCCTTGGAAGGGGTGTCGGATTGTTTGCTATTGCAGGACTTGCGGTAACCTTTCCGCTGATGACTCTCATATCGGGCATCGGGGCGCTGGCAAGCGTGGGCGGCACTATGCAGACGGCTATACACAAGGGTAAGGACGATAGTGAGAAGGCACTGACGGTCTTCGGTAACGTGTTCAGCGTCAACATGCTGCTGGGTATCATACTGACGGTGGCAGGACTGATATACCAGACGCCGATGCTGAAGGCTTTTGGTGCGTCGGACGTTACGCTGCCCTATGCGCAGGACTACATGCAGATAATACTGCTGGGCTCTACGATAACGATATCGCTGGTGGGAATGACGGGACAGATGCGTGCCGCTGGCCATCCGCGAAAGGCGATGGTGGCACAGCTGCTGGCTGTACTGGTGAACCTCATTCTCGACCCTATCGCCATCTTCGTGCTCGGATGGGGCATAAAGGGTGCGGCTATTGCTACGGTGGTGAGCCAGGCGGTGGGATGGATATACCTGCTGTGCGCCTTCCTCACAAAGGATCACTTCGTTTATTTCACGAAGGAGGCACTGATGCCGCGCATGTCCATACTGAAGGACCTCTTCGCGGTTGGCATTTCGCCGTTCTTTACGAACCTCTGCGGATGCGGCATCGTGATTCTCATTAACCTGACGCTGATATATCAGGGCGGAGACGATGGCGACATGTATATCGGTACCTACGCCATAATACAGCGTATCACGCAGTTCCTGGTAATGGGAGTGGCGGGTCTCGGGCAGGCTATGCAGATTATAGCGAGCACCAATCTCGCCGCGCAGGAATTTGCAAGGGTGAGAAGGTTGCTCATGACATCCATTTTCATCGCTACCGGCATAATGACGTTCGGATATTTCTTTGTGACGATATTCGCCGATCCGCTGTCTGCGCTGTTCAGTACGGAGGCACGGATAGTTGATCTCTGCGTGCCGGCTCTGAGGATAGGACTGTGCACGTTCCCGTTCATCGGCTCACAGATGATTGCCGTGTCGTTCTTCCAGGCTATTCGACTGCCTAAGACTTCCATGATAATCTCGCTGACGAGACAGATGGTGTTCCTCGCTCCTATGCTTGTGGTGCTGCCAAACCTCATGGGAGTGAACGGTGTATGGTGGAGTATGGCACTGGCTGATGTGGCAAGCGTGACAATAACATGGGTGACGCTGTGGTATCAGACGAAGAAGCTTTGTGTTTAGGTTCTTTCAGTCGCTTCGCTTTCTTTCAGTCGGCTATGCCTTTGTAAAAGCGGTATCTTGTCACTTTCGCATGTATATAATATAATAAGGTGTATAAACCGAGCGGTGAAAGCGTCTCTTCGAGCCGACGAGTGGTTAGTGGTTAGAGGTTAGAGAGGTTAGAGAGGTTAGAGTGAATTTATGACAATACAGGAATTTTACATAGCAATAGGCGGTGACTTCGAGGACGTGAAGCACCGACTGATGACAGAGAAGCTGATAACACGATTCGTTATGAAGTTTCCTGGAGACCCTTCCATGCAGCAGCTGCGCGATGCATTGGCGCAGGATGACAAGGAGGTGGCGTTCCGTGCGGTACATACACTGAAGGGTGTGGCGGCGAACCTGTCGTTCACACAACTGCAGAAGGCTGCCTCTGACCTTACGGAACAGCTGCGCCCAAAGACAGAAGCTGCCGACCCTATATTATATAATAAGGTGGAGGAGACATACCGGCAGACCATTGACGCGATAAAGCAGATAGAGGCATAGTACATACTGAATAACTGACGCAATAAACGATATTGATGGATAATTTCAAGGACAACAGGCCTACACGACATAAGCGCACCCTGCTGATCATCGAGGACGATGAGCTGAACAGGGAGATGCTTTGCGTGATGCTTGAAGAGAACTACAGGATTCTTCAGGCAGAGAATGGTCGTGAGGGTCTTGATATTCTCCAGAAGAACTATCGCGAGATTTCGCTTATCGTACTCGACGTGCAGATGCCGGAGATGAACGGATACGAGTTCCTCGAAGTTGTCAAGGGCGACGAACTGCTGAAGGAGGTTCCGGTTATCGTGGCAACAGGCAGCTCGCGCTATGACGAGGAGGAGCGATGCCTCGACCTCGGTGCGTCAGACTTCGTGAAGAAACCGTACAACAGGCATGTCGTGCAATGCCGCATCAGCAACATCATAAAGCTGCGCGAGTCGGCATCGACGTTGTCGGAGATAGAGTTCGACGAGCTTACGGGACTCTATACGCGACAGGCGTTCTATCATCATGCCGACATGATGCTGAGGCAGAATCCGGACGTGGAGTATCGCCTTGTGATATCGGACATAGAGAACTTCCATGCGGTAAGAAACCGCTACGGCAAGAAGGTGGCCGACGAGATGCTGAGGAAGGATGTGCAGATAATGCTTGAGCGACAGGTGGAGGGCGCCGTCTGCGGACGACTCAGCGACGACCAGCTCGTCACGATGACGTGGGACAAGAGGACCTTCGACAGTAAGACGTCCGACGACTTCAAGGTAGTGGAGATAGAGGGTCCTGACGGCATTACGTGCAAGCTGAAGTTCGGCGTGAAGAATAAGCTCGACCATAGCATTCCCGTAAGGGAGCATTGCCAGCATGCGCTGATGGCACTGAACATCGTGAAGCATCGCTACGGCGTCTTCGTGGCGTATTTCGACAAGGCGATGGAGGAGAGGCTGGAGCGACAGAAAGTGATAGAGCGAAGCATGGAGAAGGCATTGCGCGATGAGCAGTTCCTGATATATTATCAGCCGAAGCACGATGCGAAGACAGGGCGGCTCATAGGTGCCGAGGCTCTCATCAGGTGGGTGCATCCACAGTATGGCTTCATGTCGCCGGGAGAGTTCATTCCTATCTTCGAACAGTCGGGATTTATCTCCGAGGCAGACCTCTACGCCTGGAAGCGTACCTGCCACAACATACGCCGATGGACAAACCGAGGGCTGAGGGTGGTGCCTATCTCCGTCAACTGCTCACGGACAGGACTGCTGCAGGGCGACTTCTTCTCTAAGTGGATGGAGCCCGTTAGGATGATACAGGTGCCGACGGAGTTCCTGCATCTGGAGGTTACGGAAAGCCTCTTTGCCGAGAACAGCGACGACCTGTCGAGGGTTCTGCGACTATGCCGCGACAATGGCATAAAGATAGAGCTCGACGACTTCGGTACGGGATACTCGTCACTCAGTTCGCTGGAGCTTCTGCCACTCGATACGGTGAAGTTCGATATCAGCTTCATGAAGCGACTGTTCTATGACAAGACAGCACGCATCATGGCACTGTCAGTTCAGTTGGCACACTCTTTGAATCTACAGACAGTGGCAGAGGGCATAGAGACGGAGGAGCAGCTGGAGATAATACGAAGGCTGGGCGTCGATGCCGTACAGGGATACTACTATTCGAAGCCTCTCTGTGAGGAGGAATTTGAGGAATATCTTAGAAAATACAAATAATAATAAACCAAGTAACAATAAGAACAATGGAAAAGAATCAGCAGGGACAGCAGTTCCAGATTGACCTTACACCAGAAATGGCAAAGGGCGTATATAGCAATTTCGCCATCATCTCACACTCACACGCAGAGTTCATCGTAGATCTCGCTTCTACACTTCCTGGCTCACCAAAGGCACAGGTTGTTAGCCGTGTGGTTCTCGCTCCAGAGCATGCAAAGCGTCTCGCTATGGCTCTTCAGGAGAACATCATGCGCTATGAGCAGGAGTTCGGAAAGATACAGCTTGCACAGCCACAGCAGCAGGGTCCTGTACCACCACGCACCGCTAATCCTTTCGGTAGCGACGGAGAAGCGTAAGGCGCAGCAAGCTGCAAGTAATAAGTAATAAGGAATATTCTTATGGCACGTTTTGCATTCAAGATGTACCTCAAGCCTGGTTGCGAGGCTGAGTACGAGAAGCGTCACAACGCTATATGGCCAGAGCTCGTAAAGATGATAAAGGACTCTGGCGTAAGTAATTACAGTATCTACTGGGATAAGGATACCAACATCCTCTTCGGATACCAGGAGTGTTCTTCAGAGACAAACTCACAGGACACTTCAAACGGTGTCGATCCTATAACGCAGAAGTGGTGGGACATGATGGCTGACATCATGGAGGTGAACCCGGACAACTCTCCTGTCACCATACCTATACAGGAACTCTTCCACCTCGACTAACCCCCACAACCGCACAACCGCATAACCGCACAACCGTATAACCGCACAACCGCACAACCGCACAACCGCACAACCGCACAACCGCACATGCCCCAGATCTACATTAAGGATATGCGCCTGCATGCCTTTCATGGTGTGCTACCGCAGGAGCGCGTGGTAGGCAACGACTATGTCATAAACGTAGTTGTTGACTATCCTTTTGAGGCTGCATGCCTCTCCGACGACGTGGCAGATACGCTGAACTATGCGGAGCTGGCGGAGGTGATAAAACAGGAGATGGCAGTACAGAGCAATCTTCTTGAGCACGTAGCCCACCGCATCTGTACTGCCATCATCCGGCAATTTCCTAAGACTCGAAAGGTCTCCATCGACCTGCGAAAGGTTACTCCCCCAATGTCCGTTGACTGCAATGGCGCAGGGGTGAGGGTTCAAATTGAGAATTGAAAATGTAGATGAACTTTCCACTTTAGCAGAGTCCCATCTCTTTAGCTTTCTCCATCAGCAATGCCATCAGTGGCTCGCGTTCGTTGACCACCTTGTTGTCAAGAACCGCATCCTTAAGGTATTGCTTCAGTTCGCCAACCTCGCGTGAAGGCTTGAGGTTGAAGAGCTCCATTATCTCGTTGCCATCAATACACGGCTGCAGCAGGCGCTTGAAGTCGCGCTGCGCAAGGTCCGCTATCTTCTCGCGAACAAGCTGATAGTTATCGATGAAGCGCTGCTTGCGCACCTGATTCTTCGAAGTGATATCCGCCTCGCAGAGTATCATCAGCGAGTCGATATCGTCGCCAGCGTCATTCACGAGACGGCGTACCGCACTGTCTGTCACCTCGTTGTCTGCAATGGCGATAGGACGCATGTGCAGGTCCACCATCTTCTGAACGAACTTCATCTTCATATCCAGCGGCAGCTTCATGCGCTTGAAGATGTTTGGCACCATCTTCGCACCTATTATATTATGCGCATGGAACGTCCAGCCCTGGAGGTTGTCCCAGCGCTTAGACTTTGGCTTGCCGATATCGTGGAGCAGTGCGCCCCAGCGGAGCCAGAGTGTGTCGGGAGTGATGTTGTCGTTGGTAGCCCTCGCAACATTGTCGAGCACCTCCAGCGTGTGGTAGAAGTTATTCTTGTGAGCCTTGCCGTTGCGTGTCTCCACCATGTCCATGGCAGAGAGCTCGGGCAGTATCAGCTGCAGCAGTCCGGAGCGCTGCAGGTCAACGATTCCCTTGCTCGGATACTTCGTCATAAGGATTTTGTTCATCTCCTCGCTGATGCGCTCGCCGCTGATGATCTTCAGGCGGTTGGCATTGCGCTCCAGTGCCTCGAACGTCTCGTCGTCAATCATGAAGTTGAGGCGTGTGGCGAAGCGTATGCAGCGAAGCATGCGCAACGGATCGTCGGAGAACGTGATGTCCGGGTCGAGTGGTGTGCGTATGATGCCGTCCCACATGTCGTCAAGCCCGTAGAACGGGTCAACCAGTTCGCCGAACCTATCCTTGTTGAGGCATATCGCCATGGCGTTGATGGTGAAGTCGCGGCGGTTCTGATCGTCCTCCAGTGTGCCGTCCTCCACGATAGGCTTGCGCGAGTCGCGCTGGTAGCTCTCCTTGCGTGCACCGACGAACTCAACCTCCACGGCACCCTCGTTGGGATTCTCCGGATCATACGTCACGCCGTCGGGGTAATACTTCACCTGCGCCGTGCCGAAGTTCTTGAATATGGAGACGTTAGCACGCCTGCCGAGCTTCTTGCGCAGACGTTTCGCAACGGCAATGCCAGGGTTGTCTCCTACCTTACCGTTGCCTACCACTACGCAGTCGATGTCGTCCGACGGACGTTCAAGGAAGATATCGCGTACGTATCCTCCCACGACATAACAGTCGAGGTCCAGTTCGTCGGCAGCCTCGCCTATCATGTGGAAAATATCCTTATCGAGTATTTGCGCCAGTTCGGCGTCAGTGTATTCTTTCATTTTTCTTTACTTTATTATCCTGATTATGCACCGTATGTTGCTGCGGTGCCGTATGTTTCTGTTGTTTAAGCGAATCCTTATGCTGCTGAGGTACAGCCTGACTGGTCTTCTGCCATACAGGCGTAGGCTTGTCATGATAGTCCGGACGCTCCTGTATCTCAAGGTTCAGCTCCGGCAGTTCGTAGTTCTTCGGCTTGTAAGGTATGGCGGTATCGTCATACTTCGATACCTCCACCATTGCCACGCCCTGTGCCACGATACCCAGCTGTCGGGCAGCCTCGTACGTGATGTCTATGATACGCCCCTTGGAGTGCGGACCTCTGTCAACGACCTTCACTACAACCTCCTTACCGTTGGCAGGATTCCTCACCAGCAGCAGCGTACCGAAGTCGTAGCTTTTGTGTGCGCAGAACAGAGAGTCGTTATTCAGCCTCACACCACTACTTGTACGTGCTCCGTGGCTCCGCTTCGAATAGTACGATGCCTTGCCTTTCTGCTGAGCCATGGCGGTAATGACCACCAGTAGCACTGCTACCAGCAAAGTCGCGAAGCGTCCTGTATGTCGGGGTAGATATCTCATTGCCTTTTGATAATATGTTTTAGTTGTTTCGGTGATGCCTGTTTATATGTCCGCAGGGCATTAAGACAGGCGTGTCGTTTACCTTTTGCTTGCAAAGATAATGAAAAAATCCCGAATGACCAAACTATTTACCCGAAAATGTCGTTTTGCAGGCTCTTCATGGGCATACAATCCCTGTTCTGACCTTGTTGTCAGGCTCTGTACAAACGAAAAGAGGATGAGCCAAAACGCATGGTTTTGATTCATCCTCTTGCCTTTCCTTTATGCCGGAGAGTGTTGTCGTTTAGTCAACCTTCGTCCAGTACATACGCTCGGAGAACGGACCGATGGAACCCTTGACGGTCAGTGTCTTTGCATCCTTGCCTTCGTCATATTTTTTGTTTTATTGTTCGTTATTTCCTTGATCTGCGGTTGCAAAGGTACTATTATTTTTTGATTACACAAGAATGTGTTATACAAGGTTATGTTACGGAGGCCGGCATGTCGATTTCTTAACTCTTGTTGACAGAGAGGGGGTATTGCAGTAAATCAAGAAAAACGGTTGTGTAATAATAAAAAGGTGTCAAATATTTTGTTATCTGCAAAAAAAATAGTAATTTTGCAATCGAAAACAGGATGTATCAGCAAAGATAATAAAATACGAAACAATTATAAAACGAAAAAGACATGGCAGAAACAAAGAAAATCAAGACAGCTCTTGTCAGCGTATTCCATAAGGACGGTCTCGACGAGTTGCTCACCAAGCTCAATGCAGAGGGTGTTAAGTTCCTCTCTACAGGTGGTACACAGGCATTCATAGAGTCTCTCGGCTTCGAGTGTGAGGCAGTGGAGAACGTTACGACATACCCTTCTATCCTCGGCGGTCGCGTAAAGACCCTTCACCCAAAGATCTTCGGTGGCATCCTCGGACGCCGTGCACTGGAGAGCGACCAGCAGCAGATGGCTCAGTACGAGATTCCAGAGATCGACCTCGTCATCGTTGATCTATACCCATTCGAGCAGACCGTTGCCAGCGGTGCTTCTGAGGCAGACATCATCGAGAAGATCGACATCGGCGGCATCTCTCTCATCCGTGCCGGAGCAAAGAACTTCAATGACGTCGTTATCATCCCTTCAAAGGCTGAGTATGGCATGCTCCTCGACATCGTGAAGGAGCAGGGCGCAGAGACAACTCTCGCACAGCGTCGTGAGTTCGCTACACGTGCCTTTGGTGTTTCAAGCCACTACGACACAGCCATCAACGCATGGTTCGCTGCTACTAACAAGTAACCCATAAGGAAATTTTTGATTGGGAGATAAAATAGTAAATAGTAAATTAGTAAATAGTAAATAAGAATGGGTTTCTTTTCTTTTGTACAGGAAATAGCAATGGACCTCGGTACCGCTAACACCATCATCATGTCTGACGACAAGATCGTGGTGGACCAGCCATCCGTCGTTGCCATTGACCGCGACACCAACCAGATGATTGCTGTTGGTGAGCGCGCCAAGAGCATGTATGAGAAGACCAACGACCGCATCAAGACAATCCGTCCGCTGAAGGATGGCGTGATAGCAGACTTCTCTGCCTGCGAGATGATGATGCGCGGACTTATCAAGATGGTTCACACGGGCCGTCACCTCTTCTCTCCATCGCTCCGTATGGTTATCGGCGTGCCTTCAGGAAGTACTGAGGTGGAGCTGCGTGCCGTACGTGACTCTGCGGAGCATGCTGACGGACGTGACGTCTATCTCATCTTCGAGCCTATGGCAGCAGCTGTCGGTATCGGCATCGACGTTGAGGCTCCGGAGGGTAACATGATCGTTGACATCGGTGGCGGTTCTACCGAGATTGCTGTAATATCACTCGGCGGCATCGTTACGAACAACTCCATCCGCGTTGCCGGCGATGAGCTGACAGCCGACATCCAGGAGTATATGGCTCGCCAGCATAACGTGAAGGTATCGGAGCGTATGGCAGAGCGTATCAAGATCAATGTGGGCTCGGCTCTCTCTGACCTCGGCGACGAGGCTCCGGAGGACTATATCGTTCATGGTCCGAACCGTATCACAGCACTGCCTATGGAGGTGCCAGTGTGCTATCAGGAGATTTCGCACTGCATCGACAAGACCGTTGCGAAGATTGAGAACGCCGTGCTGCAGGCTCTTGAGCAGACACCACCGGAGCTCTACTCCGACATCGTGCACAACGGTATCTACCTCAGTGGCGGCGGCGCGCTGCTCCGTGGTCTCGACCGTCGTCTGCAGGCAAAGATCGGCATTCCGTTCCACATCGCTGAGGATCCACTACGCAGCGTAGCAAAGGGTGCTGGCGTGGCTCTCAAGAACATTGACCGCTTCTCATTCCTCATGAGATAAGCATTAAACTTTTGAAAGTCAAAGAGTGAAAAACTTACTCGATTTCATACACAACCATTACCATTGGCTCATCTTCCTCCTTCTGGAGGTGGTGAGCCTTGTACTGTTAGTGAGGCACAACAGCTACCAGAGTGCAGCGTGGGTGTCTTCAGCTAACAGTATGGCTGGTGTGGTGTATGAGATGGAGTCAAGCGTGCTGTCGTACTTCTCGCTGACAAAGGCCAACGAGGAGCTGACGCAGCGCAACATCTTCCTTGAGTACCAGGTGCACAGCCTTGAGGAAGCACTGAAGAAAGAAGGCACCGACTCCGTGCAGCTCGCGGGATTGAAGAACCCGGAGATGTACAATATGATACCGGCGAAGGTCGTTTCGAACTCCGTCAACAAGACCGACAACCTCATCACCATCAACAAGGGTGCTGCCGATGGCGTGAAGAAGGATATGGGCGTCATATCGGGTAGGGGAGTGGTTGGAATAGTGTATCTCGTGGGAGAGCACTACTCCGTCATCATACCTGTGCTGTCGAGCAAGTCGAGTCTTAGCTGTAAGATAGAAAATCGTGGATACTTCGGCTACCTGCATTGGGAACCGGGGCGCTCCAACCTCATATACGTCGATGACATACCGCGCCATGCACACTTCAAGCTGTATGAACGCGTAGTGACATCGGGCTACTCTTCCGTCTTCCCGCCAGGCATTGCCGTGGGTAAGATAATACACGTCTTCAACTCAGCGGACGGACTCTCGTACCGACTGCAGCTGCAACTCTATACCGACTTCGGCAACCTCCGCGACGTTTGCGTCATAGACAACTCACCGATGCGCGAGAGGTTGGAGATAATGCGGCAGGCGCAGGACTCATTGACACAGAACAAATAAAGAAAACTCGTGGCACAGATATTCCTTATCATAGTATTCGCGGTGGCACACGTGCTGCTATTGGGACATATCCATCTCTTCGGGATGGTGATGCCTCTGCTGTATGTGTACTACGTCATACTGTTTCCACGGAAATATCCTATATGGCTGCAGCTGCCGCTGTGCTTCCTGATGGGACTCTTCGTTGACATCTTCAACAACACCCCGGGACTTTCCGCTGCATCACTGACGTTGGTGGGATTCGTACAGCCTTATCTCCTCGGACTATACCTCAAGAAGGAGGAGGAACAGAACTTCAGACCGTCCATAGCAAGCATGGGATTCATGAAGTTCACGACGTATGCCTTATTGCTTACGCTACTGTTCTGCCTGACGTATTTCACGCTGGAGATAGGTTCATACTACTATTGGCTGGAGTGGGTGGAGGCATGCTTCGGCAGTCTGCTGCTTACGCTGCTGCTGATTGTTCTCATTGATAGCATGCGCGGAAAAAGATAACTCTTATTTATGACATCAGAACTTGCAAATAGAAGATTCGTTATCGGTGGTATAGCAGTATTTATCGTGGCTGTCTATATCACTCGTCTCTTCATGTTGCAGCTGATGAGCGACGACTATCGCAAGAGTGCCGACTCCAATGCTTTCCTCAAGAAGATAGAGTATCCGTCGCGTGGTATCATCTACGACCGCAAGGGTAAGGTGATGGTGTATAACCAGCCGGCTTACGACATCATGGTTGTGATGAACGAGGCGAAGGACCACATCGATACCCTTGAGCTCTGTGAGGCTCTCGGTTTGACGCGTGAGTATTTCGACAAGCGTATGGAGGATATCAAGGACCGCAACAAGAACCCCGGCTATTCACGCTATACGCAGCAGACGTTCCTCACGCAGCTTGATGAGAAGGACTTCTCCGTCTTTCGTGAGAAGATATTCCGTTTCCCAGGATTTTATATACAGAGACGCTCGCTGAGGCAGTATCAGTATCCTTATGCTGCGCATGTGCTGGGCGATGTGGCGGAGGTGTCGCAGGGTGACATCGAGGATGATGACTACTACATCCGCGGCGACTATATCGGCAAGCTCGGCGTGGAGCGTTTCTATGAGAAGCAGCTGCGTGGTGAGAAGGGTGTGCAGATTCTTCTGCGTGATGCCCGCGGACGTATTCAGGGACGCTATCAGGACGGAAAGTTCGACAAGCGCCCTGTGGCAGGCAAGAACCTCACGCTCTCCATCGATGTTGACGTGCAGGCGCTTGGCGAGAGGCTGCTGGAGGGCAAGATTGGTTCCATCGTGGCTATCGAGCCGAAGACGGGCGAGGTGATATGCATGGTGTCGTCGCCGACATACGACCCTCGTATCATGACAGGCCGCAAGCGTGGCAAGAACCACATGATGCTGCAGCAGAATGTGTGGAAACCATTGCTCAACCGAAGCATCATGGGACAGTATCCTCCGGGTTCCACATTCAAGACGACGCAGGCGCTGACGTATCTTACGGAGGGTATCATAACGCCTACCACCGCTTTCTCATGCCATCATGGATTCCAGTTCAAGGGACTTCATGTGGGTTGCCATGGACATGGCTCACCGCTGGCGCTCGTCGATGCGCTGTCAACATCGTGCAACGCCTATTTCTGCTGGGGACTGTACTACATGATAGGCAATCGCCAGAAGTACGGCAAGCCTTTGGTGGCTATGAACCGCTGGCGCGACTATATGGTGTCGATGGGATTCGGCTATAAGCTCGGCATAGACCTGCCGGGCGAGAAGCGCGGGCTGATACCTAACGGCGACTACTACGACAATGCCTACAAGGGTTCATGGAACGGCTTGACCATCATCTCCATCTCCATCGGACAGGGTGAGGTGAACCTTACACCATTACAGATAGCCAACCTCGGTGCCACTATTGCCAACCGTGGATACTACATCACTCCGCATGTAGTGAAGAAGGTGCAGGGCGAACAGCTCGACACTACATATACGAAGAAGCACTACACCATGGCGAGTGAGACGGCATACAACTGGGTCGTTGCCGGCATGCGCTCGTCTGTACTGAAAGGAACGTGTAAGGCTCTCAGCTCCGCTCCCTATGCCGTATGCGGAAAGACGGGTACGGCGCAGAACCGTGGTCAGGACCACTCCGTCTTCATGTGCTTTGCACCGATGGAGGATCCGAAGATTGCCATCGCCGTATATGTCGAGAACGGTGGCTTCGGTGCCGACTATGCCGTCCCTATCGGCGGTCTCATCATGGAGAAATACCTCACCGGCAAGCTCTCCTCTAACTCCGAAAAACGTGCCGCCGACTTCCAAAGCCGCCGCATCGCGTATGGTTCAAGGAACAGGTAAGGGGATAGATAGAGACTAGCTCATTTAATAAGCAATGATATCCTCAGCCGCAAATTCAGGTGCAGTATCACAGATCTCCTGGTAATGATATGGTGATGAGAAGAATGATACTCCTAATAACTCCTGAATCTTCCAGATGGTTTCAAGTGTCAGGTTCTCGCGTCCTTTCAGAAGTTTACCGATGTATGCCGGTGACACACCCATCCGCTCGGCAAAGTCCTTTTGTGTAGTGTTTGTCATACGCAGATGCCTATGTATGCCAAGGGCAATATCCTGCGACATCCTCATCCACTCACGGTTCTCCGCACGTTCCTTTGCACGCCTTACGTTCTCTTTTGGTCGTGGCTTAGCCACCGCATCCAGTCGTTGTCTATTCAGTGCCATAATCAATGTTCGTTTTAATCGTTCTCCATATCATCGGCATCCATAATGCCATTCTCTTTCAACCAAGTTCTAACCTTGTCAATGTTTTGTATCACATGATCCTTAAGTCCTGGTGACTCCTGTATAGTTGCACCAAGTTTTATTCCGCCGCCTGTGATTAGATACGTATTCCTATCCATCTTTATTGCATACATACGCAACAGCGATGGTCTTCCGTCACCATACGATTTCATTGGTTCATACTCCAGTTCAAACTTGTATTTTCCGTCAAGATAGTGGAAGTGCGAATCAAAATCAGGTTCTTCGCCGTTTGTCGTATGGCTGTTTAGCTCCTTGAATAACAATTCCAGAGCCTCTGCTTCATCAAGAACCTGTCTTGCTGCAAGTTCAGGTTCTGACACCTTCTTCCAAACCGAAGCCTTGAGCATATCTTTGTGCTGCATAAGAAAGTCAAGTACAGAAGTCAGGTCATTCCATTCTTCAAACAGTCTGTCGTACTCATTATCCTCTTTGTCATCATACTTAATACTGTAGATGTATGGTGGGAATATCGCTATTATCTCCATATTTGTGATAAACTTATAGGTTGTTCAGAACTTGTTGCAAAGTTAGCGAAAATAAATTGAATTGCCAAATTTTTTACAAATAAAATTAACTTACAGGTTTATTTTTCTTTTCCCAAAGATGCAAGATAGAGAGGAACACGAAGTCATAGGGTGATGAATTACCTTTACTTTTGACCTTTTTAAGTCATAAAAACTAAAATGGGAATACAGGTCGTGCAAAACCAATATTCTCATTATTCTTTTTGTCAGAGTATAATCGTGCAAGAGAACTGATAACGGAGGTGAATATCTATTATTGCTATTAACTACAATGATATGGATTAGCATTGCTTATAACATCTTCCCCCACCATGGCTGTAGCCATTGGAGCGTTTTCTATTGCCTCTCTATATGGACGCCTGTTCTCGTGATTGTTGAGTCTTGCCCAACCAAGTTTTTCTAAGTTGTTTACAAGGAAATCGTTGAATACAGCTTCGATTACAGGAACGGATACTGAATTGCCAAACTGCTTATAGGCGAATTTGTCCGATGGATTTACTATAAAATCATCGGGAAATCCTTGTAGACGAGCACACTCTCGTGGTGTGATGTGACGTGCCTGATTGTTCTGTATAACACCCAAGCGATTGCAGTCGGAAGAGGTCAGAGTTATGGATACGCTCTCTGGGTCAAGATACTTGAATACCTCAAAGCTCATGTTTCCGCAGACAGGACTATACTTGCCTTCTTCGACTTTCAAATAACCTTTCTGAATGAGCGAGTCTGCAACCTGTTCTGCATCATCATCATGATAGAATGTCCGTATCTGCTCCATCGTAAGTTTCTTGCCGTCTTGATGGCGACCGAACACGGGATGACGACGATTGGCAATCAACAGATTCATAAAATTCTTCTCTGCATCAGAGCATTCGCCTCGCATACCCATGTCCCAAGAATGAACAGACTGACCTCCACGGTAATCCATCATGCGCCAACCATGCAAAATGCTGAGGTCTTCGCCTACGGCAGTACGTAACATCTGCTGGAATCGCTCAGAACAAATGTACTTAGGGTCAACCTCATCTTCAAGAATATCTGCTACGACAGCATGATTCTGACCACCAAATAAATTAAGCTGCTGATTACGCCGATACGCATGAGAGTCCACTGCTCCAAGGTTAGTGACAAGAGTCATGTTTGGGTCAGCATCACGAATACCAAGGATGTAGAGGCGTACACGATTTTGAGGTACACCAAAGTCAGAACTATTCAAAAGCAGGTCGTAAGTTCCATAACCTAGGGCATGCAGGTGTTCCATAATAGTCTGGAATGTTCTACCTTCATCGTGAGTATAAAGTCCACGAACGTTCTCAAGCAGGAATGCCTTAGGGTGATAGTTCTCTATCAGACGCTCAACCTCAAAGAAGAGTGTTCCGCGCGTATCGCCAAATCCTTGTCGCTTACCTGCATACGAGAATGGTTGGCAAGGGAATCCTGCCAATACAAGGTCGAACGGCTCAACTTCTGTTATTTCACGCACGTCACCTTGAGGACGCTCGTGATAGTTGAGTTCGTATGTTTCGCATGCCTTTTCGTCTATCTCACTTGAAAGCACGCATTTTGATTCTATACCATGTTGTGCCAATGCATTGACCACACCTCTGCGAATGCCACCAATGCCAGCAAACAAATCAATAAATTTTATCATCCAAGTTTTTCCTTGATAAATCCTACAAGTACGTCAAATTCTTCAGGAGTACAACCTACGTTGCAATGGCTGTTTGCACACATTATGTCACAAGCAGCTCTACGTGAAAAATTACCAACACCATCGATAATATATGCCACGAAACTTCTCTTTCGTATTACAGCCTCAAATCTTGCCGCAGCATCTTGCCCTTTGCGTTCAACTGTACTATTGCTTGTTTCCTGAAATGAAACCTCAATGCCTATGTATGGTTTGAAGCGCGAAGTATCGGAGATACGATCGACAACCACATCAAACTTCGCCTCGGTATTACCATCGTTGATGGAAACACCAGGGATCGTACCGAATACTTTTACATTGTAATCGCTTCCGAGTTTATCTGCTATGTAATCGGCAGCATATTTCTGAATAGAATTGCCTAGGTCATTAGCAGTTCGACCAGCTATTATACGGCTAACCCGAATGTAGTTCTGGCGAATGTGATCATCAATTTTCTTCTTATTCTTGTTAAACATTGCGCATGAACTTTCCCTGCAAAGAACATTCAAGTCCACTCTCAAGGAGTTCTGTTTCGTGCTCCATGTAATAGTTGTATTGTTTCTCTAATGCAATCATGATTTATCCTCCTTTAATGTTTTGTACGGCAAAAGTAATACTTTTTTTCCACAATACAAAATAATTTGTG
>CAMADY010000036.1 GCA_945831805.1 uncultured Prevotellaceae bacterium | reverse complement strand
GTGTAACAGTGTAACAGTGTAACAGCAAGATTTTTTTTGATGTTGTATGGGGAGTGTCTCAGTCTGCTGGCGGAAGCTCCTCGTTGCTCTTCAGCTGGTATTTCCGCTTGGGGTTTGGCTGCGCACCATATTTTATCAGCTTTCGGGCAGCGACCTCTATGCTCTGTCCCGAAGGTCCGCTGACGGACTTCACCTCGTCAAAGGCCTTCTGCGTCTTCTCCAGCATCTCGTCAACCTTAAGGAATCGCTCGTAGAACATCTGTACACGGTCAACAACCATGTTGGCTGTCTTCATCACCTGCTCCTGATTTTCGATCTGCCGCACCTGTCGCCATGTCATCTCCAGAACCCTCAGCATCACGTACAGGTTCTGGCTTCCGGTGATGATGACGCCCTTGTCGTACGCCTCCTTCCACAGCGTCGGCTCATTCATCAGTGCGAGCTGCAATGCGCTTTCGGAGAAGACGTACATAAGGACGAAGTCGAGCTTTCCCCTACCCTCCTTGATATACGCGGAATAGTTCTTTCTGGAGAGTTCGTTGACATGTTGTCGTACGGATGCGATGTGCCTCGTCAGTGCATCATGGCGCTCCACATCGTTCTCTGCGTTATGATAGTCCTCAAACGCCTTGAACGACATCTTTGAGTCGATGATGACGTCTCGCTCGTCAGGGAAGTGCAGAATGATGTCAGGAATCATCCTGTGACCATCCTCTTCATCGTAGATAGTACGTCCGGCAGCATCCTTCAGCGTTGCCTGCTCCTCGAACTGCACGCCCTCTTCAAGTCCCATATCCTCAAGGAGTTGCTTGAGTCGCAGCTCCCCGAAGTTTCCCTGCGTCTTGTTCTCTCTGGTAAGAGCCTGCGCCAGCTTGTCGGCACGCTCTCCCACCTCACGGCTCTGCTCTATGGAATGCTTTATGGTGGCATCGAGTCGCACCATTGTCTCCTTGTGTTCCTGTCCGCTTTTCTCCACGGCATCCTTCATTTGGCTGATGCCGTCCCTGAGGGGGTTGAGTATAGATGCCAGCGCCTCCTTGTTCTTCTCACTGAGCTGTTCGGAGCGTTCCTTCAGAATCTTCTCGGACGCAGTGTTCATCTGCTCCTTTATAAGGTTCATCTGCAACTGCATCTGCTCCGCCTGCTGCATCTTGAGGTTGCTCATCTGCTCCGCCTGTTGCGTCTTGAGCTCGTTGACCTGCTTCTCATACAACGCATTAGCCTCAGCGAGGCGCTCCTTCATAACCGCCTCCTGCCTATCGAGAGTCGCCTTATGCCCGGCAATGAGTTTCTCCTTGTCAGCCTTCTCGGCAGTAAGCAGCTCTTCCATCATCGCTATGCGCGCAGCAAGTCCGTCTCCCTTGCTTTTCGCAATGAGATGTCCGATGATGCTTCCAATGATTATTCCTACAACGATATACAGAATTTCCATAGTCAAAAGCGCAGTTTTTGTTTATCCGACAGCGGCAGCGAGGAGGAAAGCCGCCATCGTACCAGCAACGACAACTGCCGGTATTATAATTATTCTATTATGTTTCGAGTCAGTAACATCGCCCTCCATCAGCTGCGGTGACAGCCTCTGCTGCACCCATATTACGAACGCCGCCACGACAGCAGCAAGAGCGAAGCCTCCAAGTATGTCTCCAGGGTAATGGAATGCGAGGTAAATGCGTGAGTAACAGACGGTCAGTGCCATTACGGACATTGCCGCAGCAACGATGCGGTTTCGTAGCCAATAGGTCACGACGAATGTCAGAAGCCACACATTTGCGGAATGCGCCGACGGCATTCCGTAGCCGCCTCCCCTTCGCCCATCTACGAGATGCAGCAATGGTGCGATGGGGTTGTCGATGTCCGATGGACGCAGGCGACCTATCCATGGGCGCAGCAAATGAGCGTTGGCCCAGTCGGTAAAAAGCATTCCGACGCCTATCATAAGCAGCACGCCGAGGACTCCACGCCAGGAATAGCGTTTCCAGACTACAAAGAGTACGCTGATATACACTGCCACCCACGTGAACTTGTGGCTGGCAAGGGTCATGAACGTATCCCAGAAGGCATTGTAATGGCCGTTAATAAGGAATAGTATCTCTGTATCCATGAAGCAGGAATTATCATTTCAGGTTGTACTCCGTCAGGGTGCACGACCGTACACCCCTATATGTTAAATAGCAATTAGAAGACCATCTTCTCAACCCAGTAGCATGCGATACCAGCTACGTAGCCAACGAAGGCGATCCATGTGACGTTCTTCAGGTACCAACCGAATGAGATGTGCTCAAGACCCATAACGACAACGCCTGCAGCAGAACCGATGATGAGCATTGAACCGCCCACACCGGCACAGTAA
The DNA here is from genome assembly GCA_945831805.1 of uncultured Prevotellaceae bacterium. Lineage (GTDB taxonomy): Bacteria > Bacteroidota > Bacteroidia > Bacteroidales > Bacteroidaceae > Prevotella. The sequence continues at coordinate 22,529 of CAMADY010000036.1, read as the reverse complement.
GCGAGGAGCTGCCAGAAGATACCGTCGAAGCAGAGGCTTGCAGAGTTAGGGTCGATGACGTACATCTTCATTGATGCAGCAACGAGAGGCACGTTGTCAACGATTGACGAGAGGATACCGATGGCTCCGGTTATGAGGTAGTCGTTGCCGATGGTCTCGTCGAGCCACTGTCCCATCTGTGTCAGTACGCCGATCTCAGAGAGTGTGGCAACCGCCATGAGGATGCCGAGGAAGAACATGATGGTAGCCATGTCGATGCGGGAGAGCATCTTCGTTACGCGCTTTGCGAGTGGGTCGTGCTCCTCCTTCTTACGGTAGATAATCTCAGTTACCGTCCAGAGGATGCCGAGTACTCCGAGAATGCCAACGAAGGCAGGGAGTTCGGTGACGGTATGGAACACAGGCACAGAGCAGAGACCGCCTACGCCGAGGCAGAAGATGAGGTTGCGCTCGAACTTCGTGATGTCGGAAATCTCGCCCTCGTGCTTGTCAGCAACCTGTGGCAGTTCGCCGCTGAGGTGCATCTGCATAACGAAGGCAGGCACGATGAATGCCACAAAGGAAGGTACGATGATCTCAGAGATTACACCAGCAGCCGAAATCTTCTGACCAGCCCAGAGCATGATGGTCGTAACGTCACCGATAGGTGAGAATGCACCGCCTGCATTTGCAGCGATGATGACGCAGACAGCATACCAGATACGGTCGTTCTTGTCCTGTACCAACTTCCTCAGAATCATAATCATAACGATAGAAGTGGTGAGGTTGTCGAGGACAGCGGAGAGAATTGCCGTCATGAATGCAATCTTCCAGAGCAGTGAGCGCTTTGTCTTTGAAGCCAGCGCACCACGCACCCAGTTGAAGCCTCCATGCTGATCGACGATCTCCACGATTGTCATGGCACCCATGAGGAAGAACAGCGTGGTTCCTGCCTCACCGAGGTTCTTCTCTATTGCCTCGCCCAGCTCCCAGTGCTCCGGAAGTGCAAAGCCGAGAAGTTCATGATGACCGAGCGCAAGAAGCGTCCAGCACACTACACACATCAAGACAGAGATTGCTGCCTTGTTGATCTTTGTCACGCTCTCAATGGCAATAAAGAAGTAGCCGATGACGAAAGCCGCAACGATAATTGTTATTGTTGACATTGTTTATTGAGTAATTTTGTTAGTGATACTCAAATGGATTTCGGGATTGTAATCTCTACTTTACAATTTTGATGCAAAATTACTAAAAAAGCATCAAATACGAGAAATAATCATACTTTTTTTTATTAAAAAGTTCAAAAAACACCTATTCTGAAAGATTTTTATTGGAAAAAATTAATTGTTTTCATTTTTTTTTAGTAATTTTGCATCAAATATTCAATAACTAATTTAACTAACGACTAAGCAATGGAACAGAAATATTTTTTCGCTGTTGACCTTGGAGCTACTAGTGGACGGACAATCGTCGGTGGCATCAACGAGGGAAAGATTGTGTTGGAAGAGTTGACACGTTTTGACAACAACCTGATAGAGGTCAACGGACATTTCTATTGGGACATCTATGCCCTCTACTTCGAAATTATCAAGGGTTTGAAGAAGGCAAGGCAGCAGAACCTCAACATCACGTCCATCGGCATCGACACATGGGGCGTTGACTTCGTCTGCGTGGCAGAGGACGGCAGCGTGAGCCAGCCGATAGCTTACCGCGACCCACATACCTTCGACGCCATGGATGACTATCTTGAGAACGTGATGTCACGCGAGAAGGTATATGACGTTACGGGCATACAGTTCCTTAACTTCAACTCCATCTTCCAGCTCTACGCCATGAAGCGTTCGGGCAACAGCGCACTGAAGAATGCACAGAAGATTCTCTTCATTCCTGACGCGCTGAGCTATATGCTGACGGGCAACATGGTATGCGAATATACCATAGCATCAACAGCACAGCTCCTCGACCCTCGTACGAAGCAGCTCGACCCACGCCTCCTCGCTTCCCTCGGACTTACGCAGAGCAAGTTCGGACGCATGGTGAACCCAGGCGACCTCATCGGTGCTCTTACGCCAGAGGTGCAGGCAGCTACCGGACTCGGTGCTATTCCTGTCGTTGCCGTTGCCGGTCATGACACGGGTTCTGCCGTTGCTGCCGTACCAGCAGCAAACGAGAAGTTCGCATACCTCTCAAGCGGCACATGGAGCCTGATGGGTATCGAGACGAAGGAGGCTATTATAAATAAGGTGTCCTACGACCGCAACTTCACCAACGAGGGCGGCATAGAGGGAACGACACGTTTCCTTAAGAACATCACGGGCATGTGGCTATTGGAGCGTTGCCGTAAGGAATGGGGCGACAAGGCACCAAAAGACTATCCTACGCTCATTGCTGATGCTATGGCGCAGCCTGCATTCCAGAGTATCATAAATCCTGACGACAAGATGTTTGCCAACCCTGTGAACATGGAGAAGGCTATACAGCAGTACTGCCAGCAGACGGGACAACATGTACCGGAGGGCTATGCGCAGATCACCCGTTGCATCTTTGAGTCGCTGGCACTGCGTTATCGTGAGGTCTTTACCTGGCTCAAAGAGTTTGCGTCATTCGACATTGACGTGCTGCACATCATCGGTGGAGGTTCCCGCAATGCGTATCTCAACCAGTTCACCTCAAATGCTGTCAATACGAAAGTGCTTGCTGGTCCGCAAGAGGGTACGGCACTCGGCAACATCATGGTACAGGCAAAGGCTGCCGGTGCCGTTGCAGACCTCTGGGACATGCGCAAGGTGATAGCCAACAGCCTCGACCTCGTGGAGTACCTTCCACAGGACGCAGCAGAATGGGACGCAGCATACGAGAAGTATCTGAAAATTACGACCCCTACTCTGTCGTAAACGACATCTCTCCCCCGAGGGAGAGAAGATAATTATGTATAAATATTAATTAAAATACTAACACTTTAACAACCTTTCACCCTCCAAAGGTAATAAAACGCCTCCCCTCGGGGAGGTCGGGAGGGGGCTTATATGGCAAAACCACTTGTAGAAACAAAGGCAAAGGTTGGTGTGTTCTCCATCGCACTCGGAGCATACCTCCCACAGTTCCCACAGCTCGTACCTAACTTCGAAGCACAGTACGAGGAGTTCAAAAAGACACTCCCTGACACTATCGAGATTGTCGATGGCGGTATGGTAACAACCAAGGAGCAGTCAATGGCTGCCGGCGACAAGTTCCGCTGCGCTGACGTCGATCTCGTTATCCTCCAGCTCCTTACATACGCTACATCAAACAATATGCTTCCTGCCGTTCGCGACCTCAACGTTCCTGTTGTGCTCGTCAACGTACAGAAGAAGGCACAGCCTGACTATAAGAACACCGACATCCCTACATGGCTCGGCGACCTCTATGCTTGCGGCGCTGTAGGCGAGATGGTAGCAGACCTGGAGCGTGCCGGCAAGCGTCACGCTGTTATCACAGGTGTTGTAGAAGGTGGCGACCCAGAGGTTCAGCACGAGCTCGAGGAGTGGTGCAAGGCAGCTCAGGTACACCGTCGATTCCGTTACACTAACATCGCTCAGATCGGCCGTCCTTATCCAAACATGATGGACCTCTACATCGACGAGACAAACCTCTATCACCGTATGGGTCTCTTCACCAAGCAGTTCGACTGGGAGAAGATGTGGGCTATCGCAGACAACATCACTGACGAAGCAGCTATCAAGGCAAAGGCAGAGGATATCCTCAACACCTTCGACATCGAGGGTGGAAACTCTATCGAGAAGGTATGGGACATGGCAAAGTATGTCGTTGCCTTCGAGCAGTGGGTAAAGGACGAGCAGCTCGGCCTTATCGCTTCCCACTACGACGGGTTCGCACAGGGCGTGGCTGGCAAGCTCGACTCTATGCTAATCCCTGCATTCTCTATGCTCATCAAGCAGCACACTGCATGTGCCGTAGAGGGTGATATGAAGGTGGCTATGGCTATGTCTATCCTCAAGACAATCTCTGGCACAGGCACACTCGCTGAGATGTACTCTATCGACTTCCCTGAGGATATCTGCATCATCGGTCACTCTGGCTCTGGCGACTTCGACATCTCACAGGCAAAGAAGCCAACAATGAAGATTGTTCCTGTATTCCACGGCAAGGCTGGTGGTGGCTACCTCACACAGTTCTATCCTCCAACGGGCGACGTTACATACCTCGGCATCACTCAGGACAAGAACGGTAAGTTCAAGTTCGTCGTTGCAGAGGGCGTTAACCAGGAAGGCGAGATCTTCACATTCGGTGATACAAACATGCGTACCAAGTTCTCTATCCCTTGCCGCGAGTTCTGCAACAAGTGGTCAGAGGCTGGTCCTACACACCACATGGCAGCTGCCGTTGGTCGTCACATCGACACCATCCTCAAGGTTGCTAAAATCATGGATGTTGAAGTAGATATCGTTTGTAGATAAAGAGCCCCCCTCTAACTCCCCCGAGGGGGAGGATTTGCAATTACTATAAAATCCTTAAAATATTATGACTGAAAATATGAATGAACAGTCCCAAATAAAGAACTCCTCCCCTCGGGGAGGTCGGGAGGGGGCTTCATCTCTGAAATCAACGATTGCCGTATCGTTGAATAACTATCTTGACGCAGGCGCTATCGTTGCCGGGGCATCAGGTCTTACACTCTGGCAGAACTATCTTGACCTGTCGGAGATGCACCTCGGATGGCTTAACTTCATCTCCGCTAACTGTCTCGGTGCTGCCATCGGTGCCATCATCGGCGGCTTCCTCGCAGACAAGTACGGACGTAAGTTTATCTTCACGTACAACCTGCTGGTCTATATGCTCGGTGTACTGCTCGTGATGTTATCTATGAACTTCCCTATGCTCCTCGCAGGATTCCTCGTAACGGGTATCTCTGTAGGCGTGGGTGTTCCTGCATCATGGACGTATATCTCCGAGAGTTCCGAGGTCAACAACCGTGGTCGTAACATCTGTATCTCTCAGATGTCATGGGGTGTAGGTCCTCTCTTCATCCTCCTCTTCGGTATGCTCTTCGCACCGGGCGGCGCGCTCTACGGAGTCGTTGAGTCCGTAGCAGGACTCTTCGGCGTCACTGAGGGTTCTTCACTTGAGGTGTTCAGCTCACGCATAGTGTTCTTCACACTCTTCATCATCGCCTTCATAGCATGGAACCTCCAGCGTCAGCTTGAGGAGAGTGCAGAGTTCACAGCAAACAAGGCAGCAGAGAAGGAGCAGGACAACAGCCTCATGCACGCTTTCGCCGTGCTCTTCTCCAACAAGATTGCAGTGAAGACAGTGGCATTCCTTGCTGCTATCTACCTCACCTGGAACCTCGTAGCATCCGTAATGGGATTCTTCCAGCCACACATCTACGAGACTGCCGGCAACCTTACCAACGAGGATGCCAACATGCTCTCTTGCGTCAGCTGGCTCATCGTGGTACTCACCACATTCTGCATCTCACCACTTGTTGATAAGTTCCCACACAAGATATTCTATATCGCAGGTCTCGTCTCTGCTCTTGCAGCATGGGCTATCATCATCTGTCAGGACCAGCTCCTTGAGGCAGGTGTGAGCGGTATGGCAATCCTGTGGCTCTTCACAATTCTCTGGGGCTTCAACAACGGTTGTTCGGTACAGATATTCTACGCTCTGTGGGGGTCTGAGCTGTTCCCTGCAAAGTTCCGTGCCGGTGCACAGGGCCTTATGTTCTTCATCGTCCGTGGACTTTCTGCTGTATGGGGACTTGTCTTCACATACATCTATGCAGGTGGTGAGGGCTTCGCACTTGCAGCATGCTGCATGGTAGGTCTGCTCGTCGTTTCACTCGTAGTGGGTGTTACGGGTGCGCCAAACACTCGCGGCAAGGCTCTCGACGTGATTACCAAGGAGCGTTACGGAGATAATTATTAAATAAGGTGTAGAAACAGAGCAAGCTGACACTTGCGAATGTTGAATAAGGTATGATTACTTTCAGAAAACTAATGAATATATTGTTTGTTGCAGTGCTCTGTGCTGCAACAAACAATGTTTTTGCGGATACTCAGCAACTGGCGTTCCCTGGTGCTGATGGTTACGCGAAATACGTTACAGGTGGTCGTGGCGGTGAGGTATGCTACGTCACACGTCTTGACGATTGCACTGATACTGACCTCGTGCCGGGAACTCTCCGCTGGGCTATTCGCCACGACAATGGAGGAAAGCCTCGTACAATACTTTTTGCAAAGTCGGGTACCATCTATCTGACAAGCAAACTGAAGTTCCAGTATGACAACGTCTCTATACTCGGACAGTCGGCACCTGGCGGTGGTATCACCATCACCGGCTACAATATCTACGTCTGCAAGAGCAACGTTATCATGCGCTATCTCCGTTTCCGTGCAGGAGACATCCCTAATTCCTCTATGACAGGTCTTGACGTCGAGAATGCCAAGAACATCATGATTGACCACTGTTCTATGACATGGTCCATGGAGGAGTGTCTTACTGCATACGATACAGACAACACTACCGTACAGTGGTGTATTATCGGTGAAGGACTCTATAGTTCCAAGAACGCTAAGGGCTCACGTGCATACGCTACACAGTGGGGAGGTGAGCATTCTACAATGCACCACACGCTCATCACCAACTCCCACTCACGTTCTCCACGCTTCAATGGCGCAAGAGGACCGGGCAACGGACATGACACGTATGTTGACTCAGAGTTCGCAAACAACGTAATATTCAACTGGAGTGGTACCGGAGCTATCTATGGTGGTGAGATGAACACCACACTGGGTTATAATAAGGTCTTCATGATAAACAACTATTATAAGCCAGGGCCTTCTACCAAGAAGAACAATACACAGCCTTACTTCGCTTCACCATCAACGACAGCAAAGTCTGGTGACAATCTCGACTACGGACAGTGGTATGCCTCTGGCAATAAGTTCGAGGAGACTGGTACATACTGCCCTTGGACTCAGGCTGCTGCACAGGCTGCCAACAGCAATAACCTCAATGCTCTCTATGGTCTGCCTGCTTCGAAGAAGCTCACAGAAATACCATACGCCCTCAGCGGTATGGAGTATGAGAGTGCCGACGAGGCATATAACAGTGTCGTTACAAAGGCCGGTGCTTCACTTCCTCGATATGATGAGGTTGACCGCAGACTCCTTGACGAGGCTGCTGGCAAGCGTGTGCCACAGTTCACCGGTTCACTCGGAGAACTCGGTATCATTGATGCTCCTGATAATATCACCCTCACAAACCCTGGCGTTTACTATGCAGAGGGTATGGCATACACCAACTATCCTTCGATGGAACTCGCTGCTGGCGACAAGTATGCCAAGGACTCTGACGGTGACGGTATGCCTGATGCTTACGAGGACGAAAAGGGCTTCAACAAGAATGATGCTGCCGATGGTGCTGCTATGGCTGCTAATGGCTATACAAACCTTGAGAACTACCTCAATGCCATTGCAGACGGAACTATTGACAAGTCAAAGTATGAGACTCTTGATAATCCTGACATGGCTGGCAGCATGCGTATGCTTCCTGCTACTGATGGCAACAAGACATACGTGGGATATTTCTCCGAGGGTTGTTTCTATGAGGCTGGCAAAGAGTATTTCATCGCAAACGATGCAGTGCTGACACCTGTCGTAAAGATTGTCTTCGACTATTACGATATGGAGGATGTTCTTGTGACGACAGACAAGAAGATTACAATGCCTATGGCAGTGAAGCAGGACTACAACTTCCTCGGATGGACAGATGGCACAAACCTCTATGAGGGCGGCAAGGAATATACCATCAGCAGCTGCATCACACTGATGCCTAAGTTCTCAAAGCAGAGTGGTCCAGTTGAGAGAGTGCTTTATGCTACGGACTTCACTGACTGGACGGCTTCCGGCAGTTCTACGACACCGGCTTCAAAGACTGTCACCACCGATGTTACGAACGAGAGCCTTACATTCACATGGAGTGAGACACAGGTGGCACCAGCAGGTACTAACTCGAAGTTCTCATCTCCCGCTACTATGGGTTACATGATGTCAGCCAAGACTGCTACTCCATACATCGAGACTTCTGTGCTTGGAAACATCAGCACCATTACTTTCGTACACGCCGCTACTGGCAAAAACCGTGGATGGGGTGTGCAGGCAATGGGTGAAGGAGACACTGACTGGGTGACACTCAGCACAAGTGTTGCTGCACCTGCCGGTGGTTGCAAGAAGACCGTTGACGTGAACAAGAAGAACGTGAAGCTGCGTTTTTATAACCTCAACAGTTCTCAGAATGCTTACATGACAAGCCTTACCATCCGTGGTATGGTGCAGCCACAGGGCGACCTCATCGATGTTGACATCGTGCCATCTCCTTACAAGGGAGGTAATGTTACCGTTACACCTGACGCAGGTTCTTTCGAGAAGGGCACAGAGGTTACTGCCGTAGCTACTCCTAACGATGGCTATCTCTTCTGCGGTTGGGTTGACAAGGATGGTAATTCTCTCTGCTCCAACGCATCGTACACGTTCACTGTGACAGAAGAGAAGATGGTGAAGGCTACGTTCAAGAGTGTCAGTGAGTATGAATACATCACAGAGAACTGCGCTCCTTACGATGCAGCCGTGAAGGACATCAACGAGCTGACAGTGGCATTGCAGAAGGCTGCAAAGCGTAGCGATCTCACAAGGCGCTATCGCATCTTCCTCCACAATGGAACATACGACTTCGGCAGCAAGGGTAAGAATGCCGTTGTGCAGAACACCTCACTCATCGGTGAGTCTATGGATGGCGTTGTTGTCATGAATACCGGTGCCGTGAAGAGCAACTATCAGGAGGACACTCCGGTTCTCTTCATCGATCAGAACCAGAACAACGTCTATATGCAGGACCTCACCATACGTCAGAACCGCGATTGGGAGGCAAAGAAATCTAACGGACAGTGCATCGCTCTGCGTCAGCGTGGTAAGCTCGCTGCCTATAAGAACGTAACTATCCAGGGCATCCAGGACACCTATTATATTAATAAGGCTGACGCTACTGCATACTTCGAGACATCTACCCTCGCTGGTGAGGTTGACTTCATCTATGGTGATGGTACGGCATGGTTCGAGAAGTGTAACATACAGCCTGTTTCTTCAAATGCTGTCGTTACTGCTTCCAATGCACAGCCGGGCTATATGGGCTTCGTTTTCAATGACTGCGTAATAGAGGCTGAGCCATCAGCAACTGCAGCTGTTGCAGGCTATGCTCTCGGTCGCCCATGGAACGACTCTCCTGCTGCTACCTATCTTAACACAACGATGAAGGTTCTTCCTCAGGATGCGGGCTGGAAGTCTATGACAAATGGTCTCGTCTGCCGCTTCCATGAGTATGGCTCAAAGGACGCTGACGGCAAGGCTCTCGACCTTTCAAAGCGTAGTATCTCTGCTTGCAGTGCTGCAACAGGTTCCGACCAGCCTGTCATCACAGCAGAACAAGCAGCAGCCTACACACTCTCTGCTGCATTCCCGGCATGGAAGCCACAGGAGCTCACTGCTCAGGTAGAGGCTGCTCAGCCTTACTTCGACAATGAGAAGAACATCGTGTTCTGGGAGAACAATGCTGATGCCATCGGCTATGCTGTCTATTGCGACGGCAAGCTCGCTGGAATGACAACGGAAAACAGCTTCGAGACAAAGGGCGGTGAGACAATAAACATCCGCGCCATCAACACTATGGGTGGTATGGGTGCCAAGTCCGCCAACGCACTACCGGGTGAATACACCGGTGTTCTGTCTGTTGCAAGCGAGAAGGTTTCAACCTCTGCTCGCAGATACAGCATCTCAGGACTCGAGGTTGGCTATGACTACAAGGGCATCGTCATCATCAACGGCACGAAGTTCCTTAAGAAATAAGTAAATAAGTTATCTTATAAACAAAACTAATCACTTTAAAAACATAATATTATGGCTAGTATTCTTGAAGGCCGCCCAGGTTTGGAGGCCGTAGTAAATCAGATTGCCGAGGTTACAGGTTACCTCTGGCAGAAGGGTTGGGCAGAGCGTAATGGTGGTAACATCACCGTTAACGTTACTGAGTTCATGGACGATGAGTGCAAGGCAATGCCTGCTATCGCTCCTGTAAAGCAGATCGGTATGGTTCTGCCACAACTCAAGGGTAAGTATTTCTATTGCAAGGGAACAGGCAAGCGTATGCGTGACCTCGCTCGTTGGCCAATGCAGAACGGTTCTATCGTTCGTATCTGCGACGACTGCGTATCTTACGAGATCATCGCTGATGAGCCTGTAATGCCTACATCAGAGCTCCCTACACATCTCGCTCTGCAGAACTATCTCCTTGAGACAGGTTCTTGCTACAAGGCTACTCTCCACACACACCCTATCGAGCTCGTTGCCATGAGCCACATCCAGCGCTTCCTCAAGGGCGACGAGATGACAAAGGTGCTCTGGTCTATGATTCCTGAGACTCTCGCCTTTGCTCCTCTGGGCATAGGCATCGTACCTTACGACCTCCCTTCTTCTGTTGCTCTCGCTGAGGCAACACTCGAGCAGATCAAGTCTCACGACGTTGTGATGTGGGAGAAGCACGGCACTGTTGCTGTTGGTCAGGACATCATGGACGCATTCGACCAGACTGATGTGCTCTGCAAGGCTGCAAACATCTACATGTGTGCTAAGTCTATGGGCTCTGAGCCTGACGGAATGACAGACGCTCAGATGAAGGAGGTTCAGGACGTATTCAACCTCCCAAAGCAGCGTCCTTGCTAATATCCGCATAAAATCAAGACACGTATAGAAAGGGTGCATCAGAAGTCTGAAAAGGCTCTTGGTGCACCCATTATCAAATATCACGAAGCTTACAATATAAATGAAACTCTTCCACACTCCCCTCCCTACCCTACTGTTTTTGTTACTGCTGGGTTGGTTCATAAATGTTAACGCCATGGCGACAAGTCTTGGCGAGACGCTGCCTCAGGAAATGCGCAACAGCTACGTACAATACGGTGAGCAGTATCTCGGCAAGGAATGGAAAGTCCTGCCATCAACCACCTTCGCACGATTCAAGAAGGACGGAAACCGTGTAGAATATGAAGGACTATGCTTTGAGCGTCGCAGACATCTGGCTGCTCTTGTCATGGCAGAGATTGCAGAAGGTAAGAATAGGTTTCTGCCTGACATTATCAATGGACTCAACGTGATGATGGAAGAGACTTGGTGGGGAATCCCAGCGCACTACGGCAGCGCTGTGCCTATGCACGACGTCCAGACTGTTGACCTCTTCAATGCAGAGACGGCATCGCTGATGGCATGGACAGGACATGAACTGAAGCCTCAGCTGGACCGTTTCTCGCCTGACATCTACAAGCGTCTCTCACGAGAGATAGACCGTAGAATCCTGCGCCCTGCCCTCGGAAGCAAATACTGGTGGAAGACAGCCGGCATGAACTGGAACCCATGGATATGCTCCAACTGGCTCACATGCGTCATGCTATACGAAAAGGATGCCGACCGCAAGGCCAAGGCCATCATCGAGATAAAGGGTTGCATGCGTGCATTCATCGATGCCTATCCTGACGATGGCGGCTGCGACGAAGGAACAGGCTACTGGGATCGTGCTGCTGCATCCTTGTTCGAATGTCTGCAGCTGCTGCGCGATGCCAACGAGCATCTTGACGATGAAGAGACTCTTGCACCGAAGATAGCCAACATGGGTACATATATATATAAGATGTATATCGGCAACGACTACTGCGTGAACTTCGCTGACACCCACGAAAACAAGAGCGTGGTGCAGCTCAACGTGCTATATCCTTTCGCACTCTACCTCAACGACAATGCCATGCGAGGCTTCGCTGCCTACCTGGCACAGCAGAAGAATTTCTGGAACAACCCATCAGCCCTCTATGACAAGAGCGGAAACTTCCCTACCCTTGGAAGGGAACTAATGCTGCTAAGGACCGTCGATAAGCTTCGTGAGGAGACTGTCCGCCAGCCACTTACGGAATCGTGGCTGCCGAACCTGCAGATTATGACTGCACGCTCATATCCTAACGCCACCACGCCGAAGGGACTCTTCCTCGTTGTAAAAGGTGGACATAACGATGAGAGCCACAACCATAACGATGTTGGTTCTTTCATCGTTTATGCGGATGGCAAGCCATTACTCATTGATCCCGGCGTAGGAGAATACACCTCGCAGACATTCAGCAAGAACAGATACAGCATCTGGACTATGCAGAGCCAATACCATAACCTTCCACAGATTAACGGCATTGACCAGCACGATGGCAAACAGTATGCTGCCAAGATAATAGCAAAGGGCAAGCGCTCACTCACCTTGGACATCGCAGGGGCTTATCCTAAGGAGGCACAGGTAAAATCATGGCTGCGCACCTCTATGCTCAAGGGAAATACAGTTCAGATAACAGACAAATATGAACTCTCAGCCATCAATACCCCTACCCGACTGATGTTCATGACACCCGAGAAGCCAGACCTCTCATCAAAAGGCATCATAAGAATAGGCAACCACACAATGGAGTATGCTAATAGTCAGGCGAATGCCACTGTAGAAGATGTTTCTCTTAGCAATGATGCCGTACTGAAAGAAATGTGGGGCGAAAATCTCTATAGGATATGCCTGACCATCAAGAGTGAAAGCCTCAAAAATTCATTTGTCGTAACAATAAAGTAAACAGTTCTTTACATGAATCCTTTACATGAAGTCACAATATCTCTTCATGTAAAGGATTTCTCTTACATAAACACGCTCTTCTCTATAAGGTTGTTAGCAATGGCATAGATAGTGAGACCAGCAAGGGAATGTATCTGCAACTTTCGTGCAATGTTGCGGCGGTGCGTTATTACCGTATTCACTGAGATGAACAGCTTTGCTGCCACCTCCTTGTTTGACAACCCCTGGACAAGGCATACAATAATCTCTTTCTCACGTTCAGAGACCTCCTCCTTACTATTGACGTTACGTATCATTGCCGTAATCTTAGAGGTGACATCGTCATTCTTTATCTTACGTTCCATAATACGGATGGCAGGTACGAAGAGTATCTCCTCCACCTGACTGTGGTTTGAGAGCCACTCCTCATTATTATATATCTCGTAGAGCGTAGCTGTCAGCTGATTATTCGCAAATCCATCCTGTGGCAGGTACTTGATGATGATGTTCTTCAGCTCCTGAAACTTGCCGGTGGTGTCACTATGGTGTTTTGCAAAGATGTCAACATTATAGGTTGACTTATTCTCGCCACGCAAAAGAGCCTCTACATACGGAAAAAGAGTCTTCTCCTCATAGCGCATGTGAACACGAATGTCGTGCGCATACTCATCATAAAGCTTCAGTATAAGCCCCGCAAGACTATCCTTCGTATTCAGCGTCTCCTCCAGTTTCCTGCGTATTGTCGGAAGCTGGAAATCAAGGAAATAGAAATGGGAGGCACGCAGATAGCCCAGCAAAGTAGCAACGGAAATTCTCTCATCGGTCTCCTTTGGCATGTAGCCGTTTATGAGGAAGTTGACGACCGTAAGGAAGGTATAGCTGTCAACCCCCTGTTGCTGGCACACCTCTTCAACGGTCTTGTCGCCAAACCCGAGACGTATTCCGAAGGCGCTCAGCCCCTGAAGCATGCTGTAGTTGTCGCTGATGAGATCTATCATCTTGTCATCAGCCTCATAAAGTTTCATTCTTTTCATCTCACGTCATTTCTTTTATCAATAGCGAGTGCAAACTTTGGCTCGCACGAAGCAAATAGTGCGTGTCAGCCTTTGCTGGCGCACGGTGCGAAGCAATTTGCGAGTGCAAACTTTGGCTCGCACGAAGCAAATAGTGCGTGTCAGCTTTTGCTGGCGCACGGTGCGAAGCAATTTGCGAGTGCAAAATTACAGATATTTCACGAATCTCGCAATACCTAAAAGTTGGTATTCGCCATCACCTGCTGCTCTGGCCAGTTGACGAGGAACAGCTTTTGCGTTGCTCGCGTAAACGCCGTATATAACCAATGTATATAGTCTGGAGTCAACATATCATCGGTCATATATCCCTGATCCACATACACATGGCTCCACTGACCACCTTGCGCCTTATGACACGTTACGGCATAAGCGAACTTCACCACGAGGGCATTATAATAGATATCCTGCTTCAGCTGCTTCATGCGCTCATCCTTATGAGGTATATGCATGTAGTCCTCCATCACTCCGTCAAAAAGCCGGCGCTGCTGCTCCGTCGTAAGTCCAGGAGCATCCGAGTGCAGTGCATCGAGGTTTGCAACGAGTTCCATCTCGTAGTCGTCGTAATCAGGGAACTGCAGCGTAAGGTCTGCAAAAGTGAAGCCATAGAGCTGCCTGACATGCCTCACCCTACGCACTATAGCCACATCACCGTTGGCAATGAAGGTGAATGGCAACTGGTTCTCATCACGGTCCTTTCCGTTTGGCGCGACATCGAAATAATGGTTCTTCACTATCATCAGGCGGTCGCCCGAACACAGCATATCCTCATGATCAAGAACCCTCAGGCGGATACCATTATTATATATCGTTGCCCTCTTGTTACTGCGCGTTACAACAATGGTGTCGTCCTTTCCCATCCTGTAATAACTTTCAGCAAGAGAATCTATCAGTTCGCCACCCGGCATCATCTTTATATCAGCAAAACCGGAGAAGCGTATCTTAGGCAATTCGGTGGCTTCATCGTGAGTTATCAGACGACGTATCATCGTAGCATTCCACAGTATGCCGGACTCCTGTTCCTGACGCACCACCTGAGTTAAATTAGCCTCATGAACCTCTATACCATAACACTCTATCACTCTGCCTATTAAGGCCGGAGCCTCATCTTCTCCTACAGGTGGCAGCTGCGCCGTATCGCCTATCAGCATCATCCTGCAGTTCCTGCCAGAATAGACGTATGTCACGAGGTCGTCGATAACCCCTCCGCCATTGCCCATAAACATCGGCATGCCATCCTGCTGAAGCTGCGGCTGGGTGCTTATCATCGAAGCCTCATCAACAACGAAAAGCGTATCGGCATGCAGGTTTATGTCGAGGGAGAAATCACCGCCAATCTTCTTCTGACGATATATCTTACGATGGATGGTAGATGCCGGCAAGCCACTGTTCAGCGACAGCACCTTGGCAGCCCTTCCTGTAGGAGCAAGCAGCACGACTTTCTGCTTCAATCCTACAAGCGCCTGTACCATACTCGCCACAAGAGACGTCTTACCCGTTCCGGCAGAGCCACGCAGGATCATTGCCGGCATGTGATGCCTGGACGCAAGGAAATGCGTAAAGACGTCAAGAGCATCATGCTGGTCGTCGGTAGGCGGAAAACCGAACCGGCGCAATATGATATTTTTAAACTCAGATGTTGTCATTGTGATGCAAAAGTAATACTTTTTTTGATATTATTGGCGTTTTGAATATGAAATATTTGTAAAAATGACATTTTTTTTGTAATTTTGCATCCCATAAACGAATTAATTATGAACGCAGGCGCATAGACTGCACTGACATTAACAATGATACAACACAATTTGAACATCGTACTCTGCGGCATCGGTACCGTAGGAGGAACACTTCTCGAACAGCTGGCAAGCCAGCAGCAAATGCTTCTGTCTGAGCGTAAGCTCAACATGCAGGTAGTTGGAGTTGTTGACATCTTCAACATCCTGATGGACAAGAATGGTCTCGACCTCTCCGACTTCGACATAAACAAGTTCAGAACACAGTTCTCGCAGGCAGAGAAGTCAAGCCTGCAGCTGATACATGACGAAGTGCTGGCACTTGACGTGAAGGACCTTGTCTTCGTGGACTGCACTGCAAGCTACGACGTAGCTGGCCTGTACCTTGACTTCCTCAAGGCTGGCATCTCCGTTGTCTGCGCTAACAAGGTAGCAGCATCTGGCGATCTCGCCAACTACAAGCTCCTGAAGCAGACGGCACGCGAGATGGACGTGAAGTATAACTTCGAGACTAATGTCGGTGCCGGACTGCCTATCATCCACACCATCGACGCCCTTCGTTGCTCTGGCGATAAGATTGTGAAGTTGGAGGCGGTACTCTCTGGTACCCTCAACTACATCTTCAACACCATCAGCAAGGACATTCCGTTCTCTAAGGCTGTCCTCATGGCAAAAGAGGCACGCTTCGCTGAGCCAGACCCACGTATCGACCTCAGCGGCATCGACGTCATCCGCAAACTCGTTATCCTTGCGCGTGAGTCAGGGCTCGACATCAGCCAGGACGATGTAGAGAAGAACCTCTTCGTACCAGCTGAGTATTTCGAGGGCAGCGTAGAGGACTTCTGGCAGAAGCTCCCACAGCTTGACGAGCACTTCGAGAAGCTCCGTCAGGAGGTAGAGGCAGCAAACGAGCATCTACGCTTCGTGGCAAAGCTGGAGAATGGCAAGGCCAGCGTCTCACTTCAGCGCATCAACCAGAGCCATCCTTTCTACAATCTAGAAGGTTCAAACAACATAATACAGCTGCTCACTGAACGCTATAACCCACACCCTATGCTCATCCAGGGATATGGTGCCGGAGCTGGCGTTACGGCAGCAGGTGTCTTCGCAGACATCATGAACATAGCAGGTATAAACTAAGCAAAACGTGAACAACTCCAACTCCATAACAATACGTGCCGGACAGGGAACGCTATCGTTCCTTGTCAACAAGGACAACACCCACTCCTTCCACCCTTATCCGGTAAAGAGCGGGATGTCGTTGTCTGCCAACCTTCGAGAGGCATTCAAAGAGGAACCGTTCCTCAACCAGGCTATCGAGAAGGCTACACTGATGGTGACATCACCCGTCATCCTCATACCGAAAGAGGACTTCACCGACTCCACTGACGGAAGCCTTGAGAGCATATACAGCTACGTACTCACCGGACATAAGGGCGAGGCAAAGATTGCTACGGAGATACCGGAACTGGAGGCCGTCGCTGTCTATGCCGTCAACAAAGACCTCCAGATGGTCGTTTCTGACAATAGCATGGACGTGGAGATACGCAACATCATGATTCCCGTATGGAAACACCTTTACAACCGTTACTACCAGATGGGGCAGCGCCGTAAGATGTTTGCATATTTCCACGACAAGTCTGTTGACATCTGTAGCTTTGAGCAGCGAAGGCTTCGCTATGCCAACACTTTCGATGCACAGCATGCACACGATGCACTCTACTACCTACTATTCAGCTGGAAGCAGCTGGGCATGAATCAGCAGGAGGACAACCTGTTCATCGTTGGCGAGCTTCCACACAGCGAGTGGCTAATGACACGCCTGAAGGCATACCTCAAGCACGTAAACGTCATCAACCCAAATGCAGACCTCAACCGTTCTGCCTTAGCACAGATAGAAGGCATGCCATTCGACATGATGCTTTAACCGCAAAAAACAACATAGTGTTTTGTTGTTGTGCAGCAAAAAAAAACGAACAACCAATGCGCATTATCACCGGACAATACAAAGGCAGGCACTTCGAGGTGCCTCGCAGTTTCAAGGCACGCCCTACCACGGACTTCGCCAAGGAGAACATCTTCAACGTCATGATGGGATACATCGACTTTGAGGATGCAGCAGCACTCGACCTCTTCGCTGGTACAGGAAGCATCTCCCTGGAGCTCCTCTCACGAGGATGCGCAGAGGTTGTCAGCGTTGAGATGGACCGCGACCACGCCATGTTCATACGTCAGTGTGTCGAAAAGCTGCAGACCCTAAACCACTCACTCATCAAGGGCGATGTATTCCGTTTCATGAAGTCATGCCGAAAGCAGTTTGACTTCATCTTCGCTGATCCCCCTTACGCCCTACCTACCCTATCAGAGATACCTGACAAGGCGTTGCCATTGTTGAAGGAAGGCGGCATCTTCGTCTTCGAGCATGGCAAGCAGTACGACTTCTCCAACCATCCACGTTTCATTGAGCATCGTGCATACGGCAGCGTCAACTTCTCCATCTTCAAATAGATCTGAGAAATACTCCTCCCCCCCTCACTGCGCCAGCACCATTTTCCATTTTCCACTCTCCATTTTCCATTTAAACATTGATCGACCGTCCCACCATAGAACGTATCAAGGATGCCGCAGACATCGTCGATGTAGTATCTGAGTTTGTATCACTCAAGCGAGTAGGTGCAAACTATAGGGGCTTATGTCCTTTCCACAACGACCATACGCCATCGTTCTATGTCAGTCCTTCCCGCCGCACATGCCATTGTTTCGTATGCGGAGAGGGAGGCGATGCCGTTGGCTTCATGATGAAGCACGAGCAGATGACCTATCCCGATGCACTCCGATGGCTTGCCAACAGATACCACATCGACATTCAGGAGCAGGAGATGAGCGATGAGCAGAAGAAGGAACAATCGGAGCGCGATGCCATGTTCATCGTCAATGAGTGGGCGGCCAACTACTTCAAGTACATTCTGCACAACGACATCGACGGACGTGCCATCGGCATGCAGTATTTCCGCCAGCGTGGCATCAGGGACGACATCATAGAGAAGTTCCGACTGGGCTTCTGCCTCAACGACCGTCAGGCAATGGCAAAGGCAGCAACGGAGAAGGGCTACAAGCCGGAGTATCTCATAAAGACAGGACTCTGCTACGCCAAAGACTCCTCCGGACAACAGAATCCGCAGGATGTTGACCCAAAGAACCTCATCGACAGATTCTCCGGAAGGGCGATGTTCCCATGGATCGGCGTCAGCGGAAAGGTCGTAGCATTCGGCGGACGAGTGCTTGACGCACGAACGAAGGGCGTAAGCCAGAAGTACGTCAACTCCCCCGACTCCGAGATTTACCATAAGGAACGTGAGCTATACGGCATCTTCCAGGCAAAGAAAGCCATCGCCAAGGAGAACTGCGTATATATGGTCGAGGGATATACCGACGTCATATCAATGCACCAGTGCGGTATAGAGAACGTAGTGGCCAACTCCGGTACGGCACTATCTGTCCATCAGATACACATTCTTCACCGCTTCACACCGAACATCATACTCCTCTATGATGGCGATGCGGCAGGCATCAAGGCGGCATTGCGTGGTACCGACATGCTACTGCGCGAGGGAATGAACGTCAAGGTGCTGCTGTTACCTGACGGAGACGACCCGGACTCTTTCGCAAAGAAGCACTCTGCAGAGGAGTTCCGCAAATACATCGACGACAACAAGACCGACTTCATAGCCTTCAAGACGAAGGTGAAGCTGGAGGGGGTCACCGATCCTCACGAACGCTCCAAGGCCATCAGCTCCATCATCCAGAGTGTCAGTGTCATTGGCGACCCTATAATACGTGCGGCATACATACAGGACTGTTCCTCACGCCTCGGCATCAGCGAGCAGATCCTCACCCAGAAGACCAACGAGTTCATAAAGGCCTACCGCGACGAGCAGCGCAAGGAAGAAGAGCGACAGCGCCGACAGGGACAATACCAGAACTACCAGTCAACAGGCCAGCAGCCCACCACCAGTAGCCAAGCTAATGGCGATGCTTCCGCCATGCCCCCACCCGATGCGTTCCTCCCACCAGAGGCATTCTCCGCCCCTACTCCCGACGGCCATGCCAACGGCGGTGCCTCCGCCACACTTGGCGCTTCCCCCGGCATCTTTCCTACAGCCCGCCGCCACGAGTCCGTCTCCGACCTGCTTCTCAAGTACGTCATAAAATACGGCGAGATGCCATTTGAAGACGCGGAACTCGAAGACGGCACAACAGTATGCCTCACCCTCGCACAGTTCGTTGAGGCAAACCTCGCATCGGACGGACTATCCTTCAGCCTACCATTATATAATAAGGTGTTGGAGGAGGCAAGTCGCATGTCCGCCCAAGAAGACTTCTCTGCAGAAAGATACTTCACGCTCCACCCAGAGTACGAAGTGTCCGATCTTGCCATACGCCTTACCGCCGACACCGTGCTGCTATCAAAGAGCATGCAACTGAATCCGTCAGAAGACTCACTCAAGGAGAAGGTGCGCCATCTGCTCTTCGACTTCCGTCAGGAACTCATCGACGCAAAGCTCAAGCAGCTACAGACAGACATTGCCAAAAACTCCGACGACCACCAGCGCATGCTGGAACTAATGGCAGAACTGCAGCAGTACCAGAAGATACGCGCTGCCATTGCAAAAAAAACAGGGCGAAACCTGCGATAACCCAACATCCCAGGCTTCGCCCTTTTTTCATTCCCACCCTTAACCCTTTAACCTTAAACCTTAAACCTTAACCGTTAACCGTTAACCCTTAACCATTACCCCTTCCCCATAGGGGATTTCCTCTTACATATAGGGAATTACCCTTGCACCATTCATACAACTGTTGTATCTTTGCACCAACATTACAAACATGCAACCGTATAAAAACATGAACAGATACATCCTTTCCATCATCATCGTACTTGCCTTCTCGGCAAACCTATGCGCACAATCCTACACACAGGATAACCGCTACCAGGACCGTCGTACCTATCGCGAAGTCCCACAGCGTGGGTTCCGCGAAACCAACCAACGCAACTATAGCGAGACACAACAGCGCGACAACCGTGATGCTGAAAGGCAGGACCCTAACAGCTACCGTCGCAGCAGCACACGCACTACCGTTGGACGCGATATGCCAACAAGAGACAGAACCGTAGGACGTGACATGCCAACAAGAGACAGAACCGTAGGACGCGATATGCCAACAAGAGACAGGACCGTACGTGAACGTCCAGACAGAGACAGAACCTCACGCGAGGCATCACCATCAAGAGGCATCACCAGAGGCACCACCTGGCGTCGATAAAAAAAACAAACAACCATAACATGAGCACATGCGAAAGTTGAATTAAGTTTTTTTAATGCTGCAAAACTTGCACAACACAGCTTTTTTTGCTAACTTTGTGGCAAATTTCAACCCAACTAACAACAACAATGAACTCAATAAACGAAATCACAGTAAAGGATCGCAAAGGCAACAACGTGCCACTCTCTGGTTATTCAAACGAAATAGTACTCATCGTAAACACAGCGACAAAGAGTCCACTGACACCTCAGTACGCTGACCTTGAGGCACTTTATGAGAAATACCACTCACAAGGATTTGCTATCCTCGATTTCCCTTCAAACCAGCCTACAAAGTCTTGTCCCGGAACAGACGAGATGATACACAACTTCTGCAAGGACACATACAACACAGAGTTCCCACGATTCAAGAAGGTAAAGGTCAACGGCGACGATGCCGACCCACTATACAAATACCTCACGGAGAAGTTCCCAGGCGACATCACCGAGGACTTCACAAAGTTCCTCATCAACAAGATCGGTAAGGTCGTTGCACGATTCGATGCCTCCACACCTATAGCGGACATCGACGCCAAGATAGCAGAACTCATTGCATAAAAACCCATAACACCCTCAAAAAAAGATATGCATACCAAATGCCTCATACTCGGTAGTGGTCCTGCCGGATATACTGCCGCAATATACGCTGGACGCGCCAACCTCTCACCCGTGCTCTACTGCGGACCACAGATGGGTGGACAGCTCACTCAGACAACAGAGATAGAGAACTTCCCGGGTTATCCGCAGGGTGTTGACGCAAACCAGATGATGATGGAGATTCGTGAGCAGGCAGAACGCTTCGGTGCTGACCTACGCGATGGCGAAATCACTGCTGCCGACTTCTCTAAGCAGCCCTACACCTTCACCATCGACGGTGCAGAAGAGATAACAGCCGACGCTGTCATCATCTCTACAGGAGCAAAGGCAAAATATCTCGGACTTGCCGACGAAGAGAAATACAACGGCATGGGAGTCAGCGCATGCGCAACATGCGACGGATTCTTCTATCGCAAGAAGGTGACTGCCGTAGTAGGTGGTGGCGACACAGCATGCGAGGACGCACTATACCTCTCAAAGCTCTGCAAGAAGGTGTATCTCGTTGTACGCAAGAACTACCTCCGCGCATCTGACATCATGCAGCAGCGCGTTCGTGAGACAGAGAACATAGAGATTCTCTTTGAACATAACGCCACAGGACTCTACGGCGAGAAAGGCGTAGAGGGCATGCACCTCGTAAAGCGAAAGGGCGAGGCTGACGAAGAGCACTACGATGTTGACATCGACGGATTCTTCCTTGCCATAGGCCATAAACCGCAGACAGACCTCTTCAAGGGACAGATAGCACTCGACGAACTCGGATTCATAAAGACCGTAGGCAAGACACAGCAGGTTTATGCCGACAACGGCACCGACATACTCCCTGGAGTCTTCGCTGCTGGCGACGTTTGCGACCCTACATACCGTCAGGCTATCGTTGCTGCAGGAACAGGCTGCAAGGCTGCCCTCGACCTCGAAAGATACCTTCAGACGCTGTAACATTTTCGCTTTAATGATATGTAATATGCAAATTCCTAAGCAAAAATTTGCATATTACAGTTTTTTTATGTAACTTTGCACTCGCAAAATGCTACGCACCGTGAGCCAGCTGTCGCTGACACTCACTTTTTGCAGCGTGCGAGCCTGAGTTTGCACTCGCAAAATGC
>CAMADY010000035.1 GCA_945831805.1 uncultured Prevotellaceae bacterium | reverse complement strand
GTATGGAACCTGTTGGAAATTACACAAAGGTGTCTGACACCTTTGTGTAATTTTTTGGGGGGAATGTCTCGGGATATTGTATGAGAGTTTAGTATTAGGGGGCTTTTATTCTGCCTTGTACATTATTTATAATAAAAAATTTGGCGGTTTGAAAAAAAAAATGTAACTTTGCACTAGGAAATTAGAATAAACGAAAATAATACATGATAACAGTAACAAATCTTGCGATTCAGTTTGGTAAGCGCGTTCTCTATAAGGACGTAAACCTCAAGTTCACACCTGGAAACATCTATGGTATCATCGGTGCTAACGGTGCCGGTAAGTCAACACTCCTCAAGGCTATCAGCGGCGAGCTGGAGGCTAATAAGGGCACCATCGAGATGGCTCCGGGAGAGCGTCTGTCGGTGCTGGAGCAGGACCACTTCAAATATGACAACTTCACGGTTATCAACACTGTGCTGATGGGTCACCAGCCTCTTTGGGAGAATATGCAGGAGCGTGATGCGCTCTACTCCAAGCCTGAGATGACAGAGGAGGACGGCAACCGTGCTGCTGAGCTGGAGGAGAAGTTCGCAGAGATGGATGGCTGGAATGCTGAGAGTGATGCTGCGCAGCTGCTCTCGGGTCTGGGCATCAAGGAGGGTGTGCACTACTCGCTGATGTCTGAGCTCTCGAACAACGAGAAGGTTCGCGTGATGATGGCGAAGGCTCTGTTCGGTAATCCTGACAACCTGCTGCTCGACGAGCCTACGAACGACCTCGACCTCGACACGGTGCAGTGGCTGGAGGAGTATCTCTCTAACGTGGAGCAGACGGTTCTCGTGGTGAGTCACGACCGTCACTTCCTGGATGCTGTCTCTACGCAGACGGTGGATATTGACTTCGGAAAGGTTACGATGTTTGCCGGCAACTACTCGTTCTGGTATGAGTCGAGTCAGCTGGCTCTGCGTCAGGCTCAGAACCAGAAGGCTAAGGCTGAGGAGAAGCGTAAGGAGCTGGAGGAGTTCATACGCCGTTTCTCTGCCAACGTTGCGAAGTCCAAGCAGACGACATCCCGTAAGAAGATGCTTGAGAAGCTTAACGTGGAGGAGATTCAGCCTTCTACGCGAAAGTACCCTGGCATCATCTTCCAGATGGAGCGTGAGCCTGGCAACCAGATTCTGGAGGTTGAGGGTCTGAAGGCTGTTGACAGCGACGGCACCGTGCTCTTCGACAATGTTTCGTTCAACATAGAGAAGGGTCAGAAGACTGTTTTCCTCTCGCATAATCCTAAGGCAATGACCGCCCTCTTCGAGATTATCAACGGCAACCGTGAGGCTGATGCCGGCACGTTCAAGTGGGGTGTGACGATAACGACGGCGTATCTGCCTCTCGACAATACTTCGTTCTTCGACTGCGAGCTGAACCTCGTGGATTGGCTCTCGCAGTTCGGTACGGGTAACGAGGTGATGATGAAGGGTTTCCTCGGCCGTATGCTCTTCAAGCAGGAGGAGGTAGAGAAGAAGGTGAATATCTTGTCGGGTGGTGAGAAGATGCGTTGTATGATAGCTCGTATGCAGCTGCAGAATGCCAACTGCCTTATCCTCGATACTCCTACGAACCACCTCGACCTTGAGTCTATTCAGGCTTTCAACAACAACCTGATTTCGTTCAAGGGTAACATCTTGTTCTCTTCTCACGACCATGAGTTTATCAATACTGTTGCCGACCGCATCATTGAGCTGACTCCTAAGGGTACGATCGATAAGCTGATGACCTACGACGACTACATCTACGATGAGCAGATAAAGGCTCAGAAGGAAGAGATGTATAAGTAAGGAAAGTCCCCTTCGTTTCCTCAATAGTCTTTGCACCCCCTTCGTTTCCCCCGTTTTCGGGGGACAGAAACGTTTCCCGGGGGAGCCAAAGGGGAGGAAGATATTACGCTACAAAGGTTTAATATAGTGACGAAAGAGCAAGTTTTATCGAAGCTCACTGCGCTGTGCGCCAAGGGCGAGCACTGCATTCACGATGTGAGGCAGAAGATGGTTCGCTGGGAGATTGACGAGCTGACGCAGGCAAGGGTGATAGCGTTCCTCCTCGATGAGAGATATATCGATGAGGAACGCTATTGTCGTGCTTTTATCAACGACAAGATAAGGTATAACCGCTGGGGGAAGAAGAAGGTTGCGCAGGCTCTATACATGAAGGGCATTTCTTCGTCCGTCTATCAGTCGATGCTCGACGAGATGGCTGAGGAGGGGTATGAGGAGATTCTTCTGCCATTGCTGCAGTCGAAGCTGAAGACGCTTCAGGGTAAGGGGTTGTCGGACTATGAGTTAAGGGGGAGATTGCTGAGGTTCGCGCTACAGAGAGGGTTTACTTATGAGCAGGCCTCAGCGTGCCTTGAGGGCCTTTTAGGTTAGAGGATTTCAGGGTTAGAGGTTAGAGGATTTCAGGGTTAGAGGGTGGCTTTTACCATTCTTTGTTTTCCGAAGGCGTCGGTTCTTGTTTCTATGTCCTGGAAGCCTGTTCGACGTAGCATTTCCGAGAGTTGCGTAACATAGAGAGGGTTTATCTCGAAATACAAGGCACCGTTTGGCGTTAGGGTCTGAACGGCATATTCTGCTATCTTGCGATAGAAGAGCAGTGGGTCATCGTCCGGCACGAAGAGTGCGAGATGTGGTTCATGGCCGAGAACGTTCTGCTCCATGTCCTGCGACTCCTTATTACATATATAAGGTGGGTTGCTGACGATAATCGAAGCCCTACCCCACCCCTCCCCAGCAGGGAGGGAGTTTGAATTACCTTTTTCCACAGAAAGGTTTAGTGCATCTCTTATCTCGAAATCCACATCGGCATGAAGAGCATCAGCATTATCTTTTGCTATTGCAAGAGCATCTGAGCTTATATCCCATGCCGTAACCTTTGAGTCTTTTATGTCAAGCGCAAGGGTTATGGCAATGCAGCCGGAGCCTGTCCCGATGTCAAGGATGCGAATCTTTCCGTCTTCGTTTTCGTCTTCGTTTTCGTCTTCGTAGCGAAGCGTTTCGTCTTCGTCTTCGTAGCGAAGCGTTTCGTCTTCGTCTTCGTAGCGAAGCGTTTCGTCAACAATCCATTGGCACAGTTCCTCTGTCTCTGGACGTGGTATGAGGCATCCAGGCCTTACGGCGAACTCCCTTCCGCAGAACATCGCCTTTCCTGTGACGTACTGCACCGGTTCGCCTTCCTCAAGACGCCTCATCAGTTCGTCAAGCCTCATGCTATTCTCGGGAGAGAGATTGTCGAGAGCCCCACAGCAGATGTCGGTCAGCGAGAAGCCGAAACAGTCGGCGAGCACAAGGCGCACTATGCTCTGCGCCTCATGTCCGTCGTATTGTGTAAGCCTTGCGGCTAATGTCCTAACGGTTAATGCCATAAAAATTTCAATCAAAAGTTTGTTGATATTTGTTCGTTATTGTTTATATTTGTTCTTTCAGTCGCTTCGCTCAACAATAAGAAACAATACCGAACAATAAGAAACATAACAAAAATAAGGACAATAAACTGGACACCCTACCAAACACCCCCAAAACCAAACAACCGACTACTTACTCTTGAGGTACGCTATGCAGTCCTCGAATGTTGCGAAGACGTTCTCTTCCGGAATGAGCGTCGGTATGATATGAGTCTTATGGAGTATGGCGTCTGCCTGTGGCTGGACTATTGTCAGCAGCACCTCTACGCCCTTCGCCTGAAGGTCCTTGATGGCAGTCTCCAGGGCGTATGCCCCTGACTGGTCCATGAAGCTGACACGCTTCATACGGATTACTACGGTCTCGATGTCTGTTGATGGTGGAACGCCCTGCATGGTCTTGTTGAAGCCGGAGATGGATGCGAAGAAGACAGGTCCTCCGAGGCGCACGATGTAGATGTGCTTCTTTATCTCCTCGGTGACGTCGTTCTCGTCCTCCCATGGGGTGTTCTTGTCGAAGCCCTCCGCAAGGACACCTGCCTCATACTGGTTCTCGGCCAGGTCGCCAGCACGCTTCATGAAGAGTACTGCTGCTATCACCATGCCGATGCCAACGGCAGTGAGTAGGTCCACGAAGACGGTCATGAGGAACACTACCATGAGTACGAAGGAGTCAGCCTTAGGGATGTGCGTAAGGTCCTTGAAGCCACGAAAGTCGATGATGCCCCATCCTACCGTTATGAGGATGCCGGCAAGGACAGACAGTGGCACATACTTCACGAGAGATCCCAGTCCGAGGAGTATGGCAAGTAGGAAAAGTGCATGCACCATGCCGGAAATCTGTGAGCGACCGCCACTCTTCACGTTAACGACGGTACGCATTGTTGCGCCAGCGCCTGCAATACCGCAGAAGCAGCCTGCTATGGCATTGCCGATGCCCTGTCCGATGAGCTCCTGGTTTGAGTCGTGCTTGGTCTTCGTGATGTTGTCTGCCACGACGGAGGTCAGCAGTGTGTCGATGCTGCCGAGGCCTGCAAGGGTGAGACCCGGAACGAGTGCCGCCTGTATGGTCTGCCACCAGTCGATGCCCGCAAGGTCTATGCCCTCCTTGAGGAATAGTGGCATAGGGATGCCTGCCGGGATGTTGCCGATGGTCAGTGCTGCATCGAAGGAGCAGAGTATGCTGACGATGGTCATGAGGATGAGTGCCACGAGGGTTGAAGGCACACGCTTGGTGAGGTAAGGGAAGAGTGCTATGACGGCGATTGTTGCAATGCCGAGGATGAGCGCCATGATGGATATGCCATCGCTGACGGCAGCAGGGAACTGCATGATCATATCGAGGGTGCTGACGGGCGACTTCTTGCCTATCAGCGGATAGATCTGCTGAAGTATGATGATGACTCCGATACCACTCATGAAGCCCGAGAGTACCGGATAGGGTATGTACCTGACGTACTTGCCTATGCGTATGATGCCGAAGAGAATCTGGAACAGTCCGCAGAAGATTCCGGCAAGTGCCATGGCGATGAGGACAGCGGAGAAATTGCCGCTGGAGGCTGTCCATGCGGCACTGATGAGGGATGCCGTGATGACAGTCATAGGACCCGTAGGACCACTGATCTGCGAGTGTGTGCCACCTGTAAGTGCGGCAAAGAAGCCGAGCAGCGTAGCACCTACGAGTCCCGCCAGCGCTCCCATTGAGGATGCCTCAGGACTGTTGATGCCACCGAAAGCCTGAATACCGAATGCCAAGGCAAGAGGAAGGGCTACGATGCCGGCTGTTATGCCACCGAAGATGTCGCCCTTGATGTTGTTTGTCTGAATGAATGACATGTTATTCTGAATGCTTTTTAAGGATTGATTTTTTTTGTTATACGCCACAAAGGTACTAAAAAATTATGATTTATTAAGACAAAGTTTGAAAAAAAAATATTTTTTCTTCGCTTTTCTTGTCGTATTTCAAGAAAAAGTTGTAACTTTGTGCCCACAAAGAAAAACTTACGGGTCGTACTGGTTCGATTGGGATACTCATCAATTAACGTAAAACTCTGAGTCAGCTTCCTTTGTCAATGGCGGGCCACAATAGAAGAAGGTCATGATCATCGGGTAACACAAGCCTTTCCCAGTTGGCTTCCGAAGCGATATCTCTTCTTAACATAAGCTGAATAGCCGGTGGATTACAAAGGCGGGGAGCCCTCAAATCTTCATTCAAAGGAGTTTTCATCACATCATCAGTGCGGCCCACTTTTTTTTTGATACATTTTAATTGATTACTTTTCATTGTTCACTGATTTTATTTCAGCATCCACTCCTTATTTATTAACTTTGCATGCAAAATTACTAACTCAACGACAAACAATGAAAAAGATTCTACTCATCCCACTAATGGCACTTATAGTGCTGCTAAGCTATGCAGACTCTATTCCTGGCGACGTCAATGGTGACGGCAAGGTTACAATGGCAGATGCGAATGCCATCTGGAACCACTGCATGGGCTTACTGAAAGAAACCATAGACCTCTCGGCTGCCGATGTAAACAAAGACGGAAGCATCACGAAGGAGGACGCCATGGAAGCCATGAACATCTTCCTGACAGACAAGGAGTTTGAAGAAATGAGCGGCGATGCCATGTATATCAAACTGACAACAGGCGAGACTGCTGTCATCAGTGTGGCAACCATCACCGACAGATCAATGAATGCAGCAAGAGACTCATTCATCGTAACGACTACAGAGGGAAGGGTTGCCTTTGCACAGGCAGAGATAAAGGAACGCTCCTATGGGGCTATGCCTACAAAGCTGACGGTAAGCTACGGAGAGAGTACAGAGGTGACGAACCCATACTACGCTACAGGTGTCAAGACAACCATCAATGGCGGAGACGTAACACTGCAGAACACCAATACCTCTGCCGAATACACTTTTGAGCTCTCCGGCACAACAGCAGACGGTTCACTCTTATACCAAGGCAGCTACAAGGCTACATTTATTCTCAATGGCGTCAGCATCACGAGTTCAAAGGGTGCTGCCATCGACATAGAATGCGGAAAGCGCATCGCCATGGAACTGAAGAAGGGTACGGAGAATACACTCACGGATTGTACCGACGGTCAGCAGAAAGCGGCTCTCTACAGCAAGGGACATCTGGAGATAGACAAGGCTGGTACGCTGAATGTCAGAGGCAATACGAAGCATGCCATTGCTGCAAAGGAATACATACAGTTCAAGAACTCTTCAGGAACTATAAACATACTCGGAGCAAAGGGTGATGCCATTCACTGCCAGCAGTATTTCCTCGCCAACGGCTACACCTTCAACATCGACAATGTGGAGGGCGACGGCATACAGGCAGAGCTCTGCGGAGATGCCGACTATGCAGAAGCATATCCTGACGGCTCTATAATCATTCAGGGCGGAACATACGACATCAACATTTCTTCCGACGGATGCAAGGTACTGAAGGCTGACGGCGATATCACCATCAATGCTGAGAAGAGTACGCCTGTCATGACTCTTACGCTGAGCGGCTCTTACGTCATAGAGAATGGTGCCCCATCGTACACCTCCGGCATCAAGGCTGACGGAGACATCAACATCCTTGCCGGCGAAATAACGATAAGGAACACTGCGGAAGGTGGACGAGGCATAGCATGCGATGGCGACATCAGCATCTCGGGAAGCACCACGATAGTGGATATCACTGCCAACGGAAAGGGTGGTGTGCTGGACATGAGCAGGGATGTAGCATCAGGCACGACAACAACAGCGCCAGAAGAGAAGCCAAAGTCATACGTGATGTACTTCGCCATGCCTACCACGGGAAGCAGCACAGGAGGAATGTGGGGGCCACAGCAGTCGAGCAACTACTGGAAGACACCTTATTATATTATGAACAGTGACGGAACGACGAAAGCCACTCTCTCGCAAACCGTAACAATCAACGGTACCGTCTTCTACAAATATGACTTTGGAGCTGCCGACACTGGTACATACTACCTGAAGGGCGCAAACTACTCTTCTTCAAACAGACCGGGCGGTTCCAGCACCTCATACACCATCGTATCCGCAAGCTTCACAGGCCCTTCAAGCGGCGAGGACTACTACTATCAGGTGAGCAACAGCTATACCACCAGCGGTACGACAAGGACTTTTGCTCTCTCAAACGTGACAAACCAGTACAATGGCTCCACATCAGACACAACGGAAGATTCCGGCGACAGCTTTAACGCTTCCGGCATCAAGGCTGACGGTAATATCACAATAACGGATGGAACGATAAAGATAGAGAACAACGGTGTGATGTCCAAATCCATCAAGAGCAAAGCGACGGTAAGGATTGATGGTGGCAAACTGACACTGAGCCCTTCCGGTGGTATGCAGGTTATCAACAACGATGCCTCATACTCCACTGCCATAAAGGCTGTCGATGCAATAATCAATGGAGGCGACATCACCATAACCTCAACCGGTACTGCTGGTCGTGGAATCTCTGCCACCAACGTAACGACAAACGGTGGTGTGCTGACAATAACGAACAGTGGCAATGGACAGTCGGGAACAAACGACTCTTACACCGCCAAGGGCATAAAGGCAGACAACAAGATAGCCCTCAACGACGGAACTATCACGATAAGGATGTCGGGCACTGGCGGTAAAGGCATCGTCAGTTTCGGAACATACACACAGGGACAGACTGGTGGAACAGGACCTGCACTGACGGTATCGACGACAGGTTCGTCGTTCGGAAGTTCCTCAAGCGGTCAGCAAGGCGGATGGGGCGGCATGCAGCAGTCATCAGGCTCATCGGCAAAGGCTATCAAGGCGCAGGGAGCCATAACCGTGTATGGCGGTACGACCGTAGTAACGACAGCCACCAACGGTGCAGAGGGACTGGAGTCAAAGACTTCCATCAACATAGCAGGAGGCTCGCATTACCTCAAATGCTACGACGACTGCATCAACAGTGCCGGACAGATAAACTTCTCTGGGGGCACTACCGTATGCTACGCCACCAACAACGATGCCGTTGACTCAAACTATGGACGATCCGGTGCCATAACCATCTCAGGAGGCAATGTCTTCGCATACACCTCTGCTGGTTCGCCGGAAGAAGGTCTCGACTGCGACAACAACTCCTACATCACCATCACCGGAGGCATTGCCATCAGTGCTGGAGGAAGTCAGGGAGGCGGTGGTTCAAGCAGCCAGAGTGTAGGATCTGCATCACAGGGCTACTACCTTGGTAACAGTCCTTCAAGCTATGGTACGTCATACTACCACACCCTCTGCAATACATCCGGCGAGGCTATATGCACATTCAAGTTTGAGGGCAACGTGTCGAACAGCCTCTCGCTCCTCACTGCTCCGAACCTCGGAAAGGGAAGCGTCACCGTGAAGTATGGTACGTCGGCACCGACAGCAGCTGCTGCATCTGTGGCTAACGCATCCGGCAACGATGTCTTCTTCATTACGCCTACAGTGACGACATCCAGTACGACGGCTACGGTCACTGCAAAATAAAAGAAATCATCATGACTGTCTAAATCTGAAATATGACTGTCCTACAAAAAAACAAAACTAATATCTTCATAATAATGGGGTGGGTGCTGCTATATGCTGCAATGCCCCTATATATGTACTACTCACTGATCAGCACACACGAGGCTGTTCAGTGGGGTGTGCTTTGGGATACATGCGGATACATAACGGCATTCTTTCTGCTCTTCGTAATTCACCACTATGTGCTCATACCATTCCTGCTGAATAACAGGCATAAGGTTGCCTACATAGCATGTCTTTTTATTTCTTTCGCTCTCTTCACCTCTTATATCAAGTATAAAGAGCCGGAGTTTATACCAAGACATGACATGCACCGCATGGAACTTCACGGACAGATGGTCATGGACAGACTTCACGACGTGAAGAGGAAGCCACATAAGCGCCTGCCACTCTCTCCGCCGGATATGGCACGCATGACTATTGCGATACTGATGATCGGAGCCGACATGTGCTATGCGGCATGGCTTAACGACGAAAAGATGCGAAAGAGACTGATGCTGCTCGAACAGCAGAACCTGAAGCAGGAACTGGAACATCTGAGGTATCAGATAAATCCACACTTCTTCATGAACACCCTCAACAATATCCATGCACTCGTGGACATCGACCGGGACAGGGCGAAGAGAGCTATCGTGGAGTTGTCGGGACTGATGCGCTATGCTCTCTACGAAGGCAGCGAGAGCAAGGTGTCGCTGAATCATGAGATGGAGTTCATCAAACTATACATTTCACTGATGAAGATGAGATACCCGGACAAGGTGGAAATCACTTGCGAACTGCCTGAGAACGTGCCTTCCGAGATTATGATCTCGCCACTGATTCTTGCCACTTTTGTGGAGAACGCATTCAAACATGGAGTAAGCTACATGCAACCTTCGTTCATCAATATACGTCTAACAAAAGAAGACGGTAAGATACACTTCTGTTGTGTCAACAGCCGACATCCTGCTATGGCAGCAACTGACAGACACCACGGCATAGGGTTGGAGAATGTAAGAAAACGACTCGACCTGCAATATGCCGGCAACTACAAGTTGGAAATCAACAACAAGGAAGAGAAACTGTTCTGTGTAGATCTCATCCTGCCTACGTCATGATGACGGATGCTTCATACACTGCTGGCAGGCACCTTTAAGCAAGAAGTATTTTCTTCAACATTGTGTAAAAAAAGTTTTGAATACTTATGATAAGAGTTATAGCCATAGATGACGAGCCTCTCGCACTGCTGCAGTTGCAGCGAATGATAGAGAAGACACCATTCTTCACTCTCGCTGCTGCGTGCCAGAGTGCGTTTGACGCAATGAAGGTGATGGAGGAAGAGAGTGTAGATGCCATCTTTGCAGACATCAACATGCCCGACCTTTCCGGACTTGACTTCATAAGGTCACTGACAAATCCGCCCATCATCGTCTTCACCACGGCATACAGCCAGTATGCCCTTGATGGTTATAAAGTCAATGCCATCGACTACCTGCTCAAACCTTTCGGACAGCCGGAGTTCCAACGGGCGGCAGCAAAGGTGAAGAAGCAATACGAACTGCTACATCCTGCTGCCAGTAAACAACATCTGCCAGAGGAAGAATACTCAGCTGACGCGACATGCGAACATATTGATGGTGACATTCTGTTCGTGAAGGTCGATTACAGGATTGTGCGCATC
This sequence comes from uncultured Prevotellaceae bacterium, assembly GCA_945831805.1. Classification (GTDB taxonomy): domain Bacteria; phylum Bacteroidota; class Bacteroidia; order Bacteroidales; family Bacteroidaceae; genus Prevotella. Next base: position 14,657 of record CAMADY010000035.1, on the reverse strand, counting down.
AGCATTTCAGGAATACGATATATCGAATCACAGAGCGAATATCTGAAGCTGCACATGCAGAATGGACCAGACCTGATGGTACTCATGAGCATCAAGAGAATGGCGGAACTGCTGCCGAAAGACAGGTTCGTGCGCATTCACCGCTCATACATCGTGAACATGTCGCATGCCGTGGAGATAGCTAAAATGAGAGTGAGGATTGACGAAGATACATTCCTGCCTATCGGTGACCTGTACAAGGAGGACACTTTGAAGTTCATAAACGACAGATTGGTTGGAAGATAAAGGGATTTTTTATATTGATTGGTTGGAAGATAAGACATTAACTTGATATGAAAGATATGAAGAAAAAGAAGTTTTTACTTGTTGCGGCACTTCTGTTCATGGGACATTCCATGACGACAATGGCACGGCAGTGGACTCTACAGGAGTGCATGGACTATGCCATGGAGAATAATATCCAGCTGAAGCAGAAGCAGATAGCAACAAAATCGAGCAAGGAGGACGTACTGCAGTCGCAGGGGGCTCTGTTCCCTTCGCTGTCGTTCAGCACCAGCCAGAACATGAACTATCGTCCGTACTCCGAACAGACGATAAACCTCAGCGGCGGCACGATGTCGTCAAGCAGCAATGCGGTGTCATACAATGGTTCATACGGCCTCAACGCCAACTGGACGGTGTGGAATGGCGGCAGAAACCAGACGAACGTAAAGCAGAGCAAACTGACGGAGCAGCAGAACGAGTTTGCGGAGCAGGAGGAGGCTAACAGCATCCAGGAGCGCATTGCGCAGCTCTATGTGCAGATTCTCTATGAGGCAGAGGCGATAAAGGTCAGCGAGGAGGTGCTGAAGGCTAGCAGGATGCAGCTCGACCGTGCCAGGCAGATGGTGGAGGTAGGTACTCTCGCAAAGGTTGACATGGTGCAGCTGGAGTCGCAGGTGGCACAGGATGAGCTGACGCTTGTCTCCGCAAAGAGCCAGCAGGAGAACTATAAGCTGCAGCTGAAGCAGTTGCTTGAGATTCACGACGATGCGGAGTTTGAAATCATTGTGCCAACGATAAGCGACGACAAGGTGCTGGCACTCCTTCCGCTGAAGGACGATGTCTATGCAGCCGCACTTGAGAACCGCCCGGAGATAAAGGCTCGCAAGCTGAACATAGAGAGCAGTAACCTATCGCTGAAGTCTGCGAAGGCGGGTTACCTGCCTACCATATCGCTCAATGCCGGCATAGGTACGAGCAATGCCAGTGCGCAGAAGACGGACTTCGGTACGCAGATAAAGAAGAACCTGTCGGGCTCTGTCGGTGTACAGGTGTCGGTGCCTATCATCGATGCACACCAGAACCGCACAAACGTGCGTAAGGCAAAGTATGCACAGGAGACGGCACTGCTGCAGTTGCAGGATGCGGAGAAGAAGTTGTACTCCAGCATAGAGAACTACTACCTGGATGCCTCCACGAGTCAGCAGAAGTTCCGCTATGCAAGGAAGAATGCCGAAAGCATGGCGGAGAGCTACGAACTCGTCAGTGAGCAGTTCCGCCTTGGACTCAAGAACATCGTGGAACTCACAACAGGCAAGAACAACCTCCTGCAGGCTGAACAGCAGCTTCTCGAAACGAAATATACGGCACTGCTAAATCAGGCCCTGCTCCGATTCTACAAAGGTGAGGGCGTTGAGTTTTAACACGCATGTTGAAACTCAACAAGTAAAAAGGAATAAGGAATAAGAAAAAAAGAAGAAGGAAGAAGGAATAAGGAAAAAGGAAGAAGTAAATTTATGTGTCCAGGGTTCAACGTTTCGTGTTGAACATAAATACCCCAAAAACAATGAAACACAGCATCATACTTTCAATTCTTGCTGCCACACTGCTGACAGCATGTGCAGAGAAGAAAGAGGTGACATATTCCACAGAGAAGGTCACCATTCAGGACATCTCCACCACCATCACAGCAACAGGTACCATTGAGCCTGTAACGAAGGTGGAGGTAGGTACACAGGTGTCTGGCATCATCGACAAAATCTATGTTGACTACAACTCCGAGGTGAAGAAAGGTCAGGTAATAGCGGAACTCGACAAGACGAACCTCCTCAGCGAGTTGGCATCGGCAAAGAGCAATCTCGCCAATGCCATGAGCAACCTCAACTATCAGAAGTCAAACTTCCAGCGCTATCAGACCCTCTTCAACAAGGGTCTCATCAGTGCCAACGACTATGAGAATGCCAAGCTATCCTACGAGCAGGCTGTGCAGCAGACAAACGTACAGAAGCAGAGTGTGCAAAAGGCACAGACGAACCTCGGCTATGCCACCATCACCTCACCTATCGACGGCATAGTGCTCTCGCGTGAGGTGGAGGAAGGTCAGACGGTGGCGGCTGCCATGAACACCCCTACCCTCTTCTATATCGCACAGGACCTCACCAACATGCGTGTCATTGCGGATATCGACGAGGCTGACATCGGTGGCGTGAAGGAGGGACAGCGGGTTACGTTCACCGTAGATGCATATCCTGATGACGTCTTCAACGGAACAGTGCAGCAGGTGCGACAGAATGCTAAGACCTCAAGCAATGTGGTGACATACGAGGTGGTAGTTACTGCACCGAACAACGACCTGAAGCTGAAGCCGGGACTGACGGCAAGCATCTCTATCTATACTCTTGAGAAGAAGGATGTGCTGGCTGTATCAAACAAGGCTCTGCGCTTCACTCCTAACGAAGCACTCCTGCAGGAAGGACAGACGGTAGAGGACTGCAAGAGTCCGTCAAAGCTATGGACCCTCGAAGGCAATGTCTTCAAGGCACATGCCGTAAAGACAGGCACCACCAACGGCATTGCTACGGAGGTTTCAGGCTTGAAGGCTGGCACCGAGATTATCTCCGCCATCAACATGGAGGAGGAGAAAGAGGCAAAGCAGAGCAATCCGTTCATGCCTAAGCCGCCAACGAAGAACAACAAGAAGTAAATTATGGACGAAAAAAACATACTCACATCCCCCTCGGGGGATAACAGGGGGGGTAAGGTTGTCATAGAACTCCAGGACGTGAAGCGATACTTCAAGGTCGGTTCTGAGACCGTCAAGGCACTTCGCGGCATCTCGTTCAAGATCTACGAGGGTGAGTTCGTAACGATTCAGGGAACCTCAGGCTCAGGAAAATCGACACTGCTGAACCAGCTGGGATGTCTCGATACGCCTACGTCAGGCGAGTACTATCTCGATGGTGTGGCAGTCAGGAAGATGTCGAAGAATGCCAGGGCGCATCTCCGCAACCAGAAGATCGGCTTCGTGTTCCAGAACTATAACCTCCTTGCGAAGAGCACTGCCGTAGAGAACGTTGAGCTGCCTCTGATGTACAACAACAAGTACAACTCCAAGATGCGACGTGAGGCTGCCGTAAAGGCTCTGCAGGAGGTAGGACTCGGCGACCGTCTGGAGCATAAGTCCAACCAGATGTCGGGTGGACAGATGCAGCGTGTGGCTATTGCCAGGGCTCTCGTCAACAACCCAACGATACTCCTTGCCGACGAGGCGACAGGTAACCTCGACACTCGTACCTCCTTCGAGATGCTGGTGCTCTTCCAGAAGCTTCATGCCGAAGGTCACACCATCATCTTCGTTACCCACAACCCAGAGATTGCCGAATACTCCTCACGCAACATCAACCTGCGTGACGGAAAAATCCGCGAGGACACCATCAACACCAACATCAAGTCGGCAGCAGAGGCTCTCGCCGCACTCCCGGCTCCCGTGGACGATTAAAAAATAACAAGTAATAAATTAACAAGTAAAAAGTATTCCATGAACATACTTAACTTGATAAAGGTAAGCATCAGTGCCGTAGCAAGCAACAAGATGCGATCATTCCTCAGCACCCTCGGCATCATCATCGGCGTGGCTGCCGTCATAACGATGATGAGTATCGGACAAGGCTCTAAGGAAAGCATCCGTCAGGAACTCTCCACCATGGGTACAAACCTCCTTACCGTACGTCCCGGCGCTGACCAGGGACATGGCGGAGTACGTCTCGACCCTTCTGCAATGCAGACGCTAAAGATGCCTGACTACGAGCGCATTGCAGCAGAACGCAAGTTCGTGAGGTATGTATCGCCAGAGGTTACTGCCTCCGGACAGGTTGTCTATGGCAACAACAATACGACCTCCACAATGTATGGTGAGTCGCCGGAATATCTCGACATAAAGCTATGGAAGGTCGAACAGGGTGTCTGCTTCACTGAAGAGGACATCAAGAAGGCTTCTAAGGTATGCGTAGTAGGCAAGACCATCGTCGATGAACTCTTCGGCGAGGGTGCCGATGCCGTAGGCAAGACGATACGCTTCAAGTCAATACCTATGCGCATCGTGGGAGTGCTGAAGTCGAAGGGCTACAACAGCTGGGGCATGGATCAGGACAACGTCATCATAGCACCTTATTCGTGCGTTATGAAGCGCATTGCGGCACAGACATACTTCTCATCCATCGTTTGCTCGGCACTCACGGAGGAACTCTCCGACGTAGCCATCGACGAGATAAAGGGCATCCTTCGCGAGAACCATAAGATAAAGGACACCTCCGGCGACAGCGATGACTTCACCATACGTTCGCAGGCAGAGATGATGCAGACGCTCTCCTCAACCATGGATACCGTAACGCTCATCCTCGGCATTGCAGCAGGCTTCTCGCTACTCATTGCCGGCATCGGCATCATGAACATCATGCTCGTATCTGTTACGGAGCGAACGAAGGAGATAGGCCTACGCATGGCAGTGGGTGCCACAGGCTTCGTCATCAGCGTGCAGTTCCTCATCGAGTCCATCGTAATCTCAATGACAGGTGGCATCTTCGGAGTACTGCTAGGCATGGGGGCATCGAGTCTCCTATCCCTTGCCGGCATGCCGTCAATCATCCCGACATGGTCCATCATTCTCTCCTTCTGCGTCTGTGTTGCCATCGGCATCATCTTCGGTTATATACCAGCACGAAAGGCGGCAAACATGGATCCTATAGAGGCTATTCGCCACGAATAGGCTTACGCAGAACCCATACATTATTAGCCACGAATAGGCTATACATTATTATATATATAGAAAAAAGAGGATATACCGAATTGGTGCATCCTCTTTTTGATTATAACAAATTCTCACATCAGCTGCTGTATCAGTGGCTTATATGCCTTAACAAAGTCTTACATCAGCTGCTGTATCAGTGGCTTAAGGTCTTCGAGCTTCAGCATGTTCGGACCATCAGAGAGTCCCTTGTCCGGATCCGGATGCACCTCGAAGAAGTATCCGTTGGCACCGAAAGCCTTGGCAGCAAGTGCCATTGCAGGAACAAACCTGCGATCGCCGGCAGTACATCCATTGCCACCTCCCGGACGCTGAACGCTATGCGTACAATCCATTACCACGCGAGGAGTTATATCAAGCATGTCCGGGATATTGCGGAAGTCAACGACGAGATTGTTGTAGCCGAAGCTGTTGCCACGCTCACAGAGCCATACTTCTGGAGGGGTGGATGATGGGTGATGGGTGATGGGTGATGGGTGATGGGTGACGGGTGATGGGTGTTGGGGGGTGGTGGCAACTATTTCTGCCTTTGCCCATGTATCCCTGACTTTCTGGACGGGGTACTTCATATCAACGCCACTGAGGAACTGCGCCTTCTTTATGTTTATCGTCTTACCCGTCTTTGCAGCAGCAACGAGAAGGTCAGTCTGTCGGCATAGGAAAGCCGGAATCTGCAGAACGTCAACAACTTCTGCAACAGGTGCTGCCTGACAGGACTCATGGATGTCGGTAAGCAGACGAAGCCCGTATTTCTCCTTTACGTCGGCAAGCATCTGAAGACCCTTCTCCATACCTGGACCACGGAAAGAAGTGATGCTCGTACGGTTTGCCTTATCGAACGATGCCTTGAAGATTATCTCCGTATCGAGCTCCTTGTTTATCTCAACTAATCTCTGTGCTACGCAGTCGAGCAGCTCTGCCGACTCTATGACGCAAGGTCCTGCTATGAATATCGGTTTCATTTCTTTCTATAAATGTTTCTACTAATAAAAAAAAAATAATCAGATGTTATGCCGCATGGCATCTTTCCAGAACTTTGATGTAATATCGTTCAGCTTGTATGTCGTAGGCTTGCCTTCCATCTTTTCCTTCACCACCTGATACATACGCTGGTTGGTAGTAGGCTTGTTAAGCGGACCCTTAGTCTCAACGTATGGTCCGAGCTTCACGTAGTCGAAGTTCCGGAGCTTGATGTCAGGACTCAGTTCCCTGCGTCCGCTGTACCATCCGATTTTCAATTTCGGGTATGCACTCCTTATCCATGCCGCCAGGTCATTGACCTCCTTCGTCTCTGCATCGCCACCCATTAGGCATACGCATGTAATGTCTTTAGCATAGTCCTTCAGCATCATGCCCATAGACATTGCGTTCAGAGGCTCGCCGATATCGTCCCACAGATACTCGCTATGGCATCCCATGCAGTGGCAAGGACAGTTCGAGATATTTACAGAAAGCGTGACCTCGTCAGGAACTTCCTGAAAGACCACGCCCGTATTAACAAATTTCATCACTATTATGATTTCTTTACCTTATACTGCTTTTGACGACATTTCTGACTGACCAGCGTAGTAGCGACGACCTGCCTCCTTCTGACGTGCAGCAGAGAAGTTGCTGACGCGCTTGAGGTAACCGATGATACGTGTCATGTAGTCAACGTTTGTTGAGTGACATGCAGGACACTCATGGAGGTAGCGCTTATCGATGTTGCCGCAGTTGTTGCAGATGGTGTTAGGAATGTTGAATGTGAAGTAGTTACATCCCTCCTTTGCTGCGACCTTAAGCAACTGCATATACTGTGCCTTTGAGAGGTGCTCCTCAAGGTTCATGTGCAGTGCAGAACCACCGGTGAGGTGCTCAATGTATGGTGCGCCATGCAGCTTGAACTTGTCAAGAATATTAACCGACTGATCCTCCACTATGTAGAAGTATGAGTTGTAGCAGTCGCGTGGTACGAAGTATCCGTCCTCGCGATCCCACTTTGCATGCTTAACGCCTACGTTCTCTGCAGGAATCATCTCGCAGTTGAAGAGAATATCCTTAGTGCGGTACTGCTTGTTGATCTTCTCAACGATAGAGAGTATGCCCTGTACGAACTCCTTGTACTTCTCGTTAGGAGTAATCTTGAGATTCATGAACTCAGCAGCCTCCACGAGTCCGTTCACGCCGATGGTGAGATACTGGCGACCCATGTTGATGTAACCAGCATCGAAGAGTGGCAGCATGCCGTGTGACTGAAGCTCCTTAAGGTTCTCGTTGTAAGCCAGCTGAACCTTGTGGCAGAGGTCTATCACCTCCTCAAGGAACTGCTTGTAGTCACGACCGTTGTTCACAGCATACTGCACGCAACGGTTGAGGTTTACGGTAAGCACCGACTTAGAACCTGTGCTGACACCACCTGCACCGAGAGTATAAGAGAAGCCATTGTCCTGAATCTCGTTACGAAGACGGCAGCAAGAAGAGAGAGAGTCGGCATTGTCGCTCATGTATGTGAAGAAGCTGTGACCTTCAGAGTACATCTCTGCAGCAAACTCGCCCCACTCCTTATCACGGCACTCGCCATTGTCTGCGAGCAGAGCCATTGTCTCAACAGGGAATGTGAGGACTGTCTTGGTGCGCTCCTTGTTGAACCACTTCATGAAACGCTTCTGCAACCAAGAGAGGCCGTTCCAGTCTGGCTGGCTTCCGTCAGGGAAGTAGAAGTTGCCGAAGAGTGACTCAAAGTAGAACTTGTCATAGTATGCGATGTTCCAGAACACAGCCTGGAAGTTACGTGCACCTGTTGGCTGGTTGATGGAATATACAATCTGCTCGAAGCAGTCGGTGATAATCTTGTCGATAGTACGCTGACGAAGCGAGAGGTCAACAACCTTGTCTGCATTCTGCCAATAGTCCTGACCGTACTCCTTACCTATAAAATAGTTAAGGTACATGAGGAACTCCGGAGTAGCACATGCGCCAGAGAGCATGGAGCTGACGATGAACACCATGTTCACGAAGCCGCCGCAGAAGCTCTTGAGGTTTGTTGGAGCTACGGAATTACCGCCGATGGCTGTCGTACCGCCGATGAGCCATGGATACATCGTGATGGAAGCACAGTAAGGCGCAATGCTCGTCTCATCGTTCTTGTAGATGAAGTGATGGGTGAGCAGGTCTATGTACTTATCAGAGAACTCCTTGCCGTACATCTTCTTGATACGGTCAGTGAGCAGACGACGGTTCAGACGGATGAAGTTTGACTTAGGGAGCTCGCCTATCAGTGTTGCAATATTTTTATGCTCAACATTAGCATTTGCGTCAAACTTAGAACCTGTTGCAGCATTGGCAGCTTCCATGTAGTCTGTCAAAAATTTCAACTTCTCAAGAGTCTCACGATCCTCTGAGTGACTCTGACGATAGAGCATGAAGCACTTGGCAACCTTGTAGTAGCCCTCACGCATAAGAGCCTCCTCTACCTGATTCTGAATATCCTCAACCGTGATATCGTCCTTAATATCTAAGTGGGTGAGTATCTTAGAGATACTACCTACATTACAAGGTTCATCAACAGCTTCGAACGCCTTTACGATGGCATTCATGATCTTGTCAAGAGAGAAATCGTCCTTTGAGCCATCACGCTTGGTGATTGTAAATTTTCTGAGTTCCATTTTGGGTATATCCGGGTAAATTTATTGTTTGATTTTTATATTCTGAATTTTCTTTTTGGAAAACTTTTCGATTTTATTTTTGGAAAAAGTTTTCCGTTTTGGAAAACTTCATCAATAAAAGTCGGCTAGTGAATTATCTTTTTTGCGATTGCAAAGTTACAACTTTTTTGTCATTCCACCAAATATATTTACATGTTTTTTTGTATCACTTTTTCATCCAAACTAGTTACTTTAAGCATAATAATATATCTTTCAGCATCTTACATTAAAAGTATAAAGCAACTCTTTTTTTGCGTCATTTTTTTCCTCGCGCGCATACCATTATATAATATATAGCGCACGAGAGACAACCCAAAATCTATTGCATAGCACACAAAAGACAGAAAAAAGGCAGGATTCATAAAGCTGAATCCTGCCCAGTGATTATTTCTGCTAAAAAAATTGTTTACGGAGGTCTTACACCGCCCTTAGATGGTGTGTGCGGAGCTGCCGTCGAAGCAGTGTGTGCAGACCTTGCACTTTGGAAGTCCAATAGCCTCGATGATAGTCTCGAGCTTTGAGAACTTCAGTGTGTCGATGTTCAGACGCTTCGCTATCTCTGCTACCATTGCCTTGTACTCAGGAGAGTCGGTCTTGGCATACTGCTGCAGACGCTCCTCTGGTATCTTGATGCTCTCTGTTGTGTGTGCATCAGCAAGCATCGTAGCCTCCTTGTTGCCCGTCTCGAAGTCCATGATGACACGGCGTGCAATGAGTTCAAGTTCGCTCTTTGAAGCAGAGAAGTTGATGAACGGACATCCCCAGATGAGTGGTGGACATGCTATGCGCATGTGTACCTCCTTGGCACCCAATTCCTTGAGTATCTCGGTGTTCTCGCGCAGCTGCGTACCACGAACGATGGAGTCATCGCAGAAGAGGCATCGCTTGCCTTCAAGCATCGCCTTGTTTGGTATGAGCTTCATCTTTGCCACGAAGTTACGTGTGTTCTGGTTCGTTGGCATGAAGCTGCGTGACCATGTAGGGGTATATTTTGAGATACAGCGCAGGTAAGGCACCTTATGTCCTGCTGCATAGCCAGTAGCCATGCCGAGGCCGGAGTCAGGGATGCCGCCGACATTGTCAACGACGGTATCGTCCTCCGCACCCATCTTGAAGCCTGTCTCGTAGCGCATCTGCTCCACGTTCTTGCCCTCGTAGAAGGATGTTGGGAATCCGTAGTATATCCAGAGGAACGAGCACACCTGCATGTTCTCCTCAGGCTTGCGCAGCACCTCCATGCTGTCTGCCGTGAGCTTTACTATCTCACCAGGACCGACGTAGTGCTCAATCTCGAAGCCGAGATTAGGGAATGCCGTTGACTCTGATGTGGCAGCCATGGCGCCTTCCTTCCTACCTATGACGATAGGCGTACGACCCCAGAAGTCGCGGGCAGCGATGATGCTGTTTTCCGTAAGGATGAGCATTGAGCAGGAACCCTTGACGTGCTCATAAACATTCTCGATGCCCTCAACGAAGTCCTTACCCTTGATGATGAGGAGTCCGATGAGCTCCGTAGGATTGATTCTGCCGGAAGAGAATTCGGAGAGCACCATGTTCTCGTTGAGGAGCTTGTCTGCTATTTCCTCGGCATTGTTGATCTTGCCTACGGTGACGAGTGCAAAGCGTCCGAGGTGAGAGTTCATCAGCAGCGGCTGTGCGTCCGTGTCAGAGATGACGCCGATACCCTGCTCGCCGAAGAACTTCGGCAGCTCGTCCTCAAACTTTGTGCGGAAATAAGAGCTTGCAAGGTTGTGGATGGAACGCTTGAAGCCGCCAGTCTCACTACTGTAGGTTGCCATACCTCCACGCTTGGTGCCGAGGTGTGACTGATAGTCAATGCCGTAGAAGAGTTCCTCTACGCATCTCTTGTGCTGTATTGTACCAAAAAAACCGCCCATGGCTTTTCTAATTGAAAATTGAAAATTGGAAATTTAAAGTTGAAAGTTGCGATGTGAAAATAAAAATTGAGAACTGAAAGCCGCTGTCTGCCTTCAATCCTCAATCCTTATATTATTTTATCCGTAGATAATCTTACCTGTATCCTTGTCGGTATTCTCTGGGATGAACGACTTATTGTACTGAGTCATACCACGGAGAGACATACCCATGTTGGAGAATCCGCCATCGTGGAAGAGCGTCTGCATCGTTACCTTGCGGGTGAGGTCGGAGAACATCACTACGCAGTAGTCGGCACACTCGTCGGCAGATGCGTTGCCGAGTGGTGACATACGGTCAGCATAGTCGAGCATACCGTCGAAGCCCTTGATGCCGCCGCCTGCTGTTGTCGGCGTTGGTGACTGAGAGATACAGTTTACGCGTACGCCCTTCTCACGGCCGTAGATGTAACCGAAGCTGCGAGCAATGGACTCAAGGAGTGCCTTAGCGTCAGCCATGTCATTGTAACCGAAGAAGGTACGATGACTTGCCACGTATGTGAGAGCGAGGATTGAGCCGTTGTCTGCGATGGCGTCGAGCTTCTTTGCCACCTGTATCATCTTGTGGAAAGAGATAGCAGAGATGTCGAGGGTCTTGTCGAGGAAGCTGTAGTCGAGGTCGTCGTATGTACGCTTCTTACGCATGTTGACGGACATGGCGCACGAGTGGAGCACGAAGTCTATCTTGCCTCCAAGAGCCTTCACTGACTCCTCGAAGAGGTTGGTGAGGTCTTCAACGCTCGTTGCGTCTGCTGGAATTACCACTGCGTTTGTCTTTTCTGCCAGTTCTGCGATTGTTCCCATGCGGCATGCTACCGCTGTGTTTGTGAGTACGATCTGTGCACCTTCTTCTACGGCACGCTCTGCCACCTTCCATGCGATGGACTGATCGTTGAGAGCACCAAAGATGATGCCACGCTTGCCTTTAAGTAAGTTGTAAGTCATTTTCTTCTTTTTTAAAATTATCCTTGCGCAAATGCAGCACCTGACTTTCTTAAGCAAGTACGAAACAATTTGCGAGTGCAAAGTTACTACAAAGTATCGAATTACACAAACAATAATTAAAAAAATACGTTAATAATGTGTATCTTTGTTGAATTTAATTTGATAAATCAAGAGTTATTTGTATCTTTGTGCTTCGAAAACGGCAATTACGCATCCCCGCAACATCAAACCAACACACTACAGGAGACAGGTAAGCGATGAACTACAAAATCATTGACGACATGGAGATATCCGGTGAGGCACTGACAGCACTCATCGACCGGCTGCCGGCTTGGCGCAGGGCAGAAGCCCTGAAGTTCAAGTTTGAGTCGGGGCGCAGGGAGTGTGCCATGGCGTATCTGCTGCTGGCGGACATGCTTGGATTCCAGCCGGAGTTCCAGCGCAGTGAGCATGGCAAGCCATCCGTTGCCGGAAGCAGCGTGGCGTTCAACATCTCGCACTGCAAAAGGGCTATAGCGTGTGCCGTTTGTGAGAATGGCGACGTTGGCATCGACGTGGAGTGTCTCGGAAGATACAAGCCACAGCTAGCAGAATACTGCATGAGCGACGAGGAATTGCGCCAGATTGGCGAAGCCGAGGACAGCGACGAGGCCTTCACCTTGCTGTGGACGAAGAAGGAGGCACTGCTGAAGCTTACGGGCGAGGGCATCACCGACGACATGAAGTACGTCCTGGAATCGGACAGGATGAACGGTGTGAAGTTTGTCTGCGGATGCAACAGGGAGAGGGGCTACGCATGGAGCGTGGCGGTTCGGGACGAAAACGAAACGCTTCGCTACGAAAACGAAAACGATAACGAAGACGAAAACTATAAATAAAGAAAGATGATAAAGAAGAGTTTGATATTGATAAGTGTCGTAATGACAACACTGCTCTGCCTCACCTGCTGTGGCGGAACAGACGACATTGTGCTTGAGGAGCAACAACCTAAGCCAGAAGAGAGGAAGGACGACAAGAAGGATGAGGTAGGTCGCGACTCTGCCCTCATCATCAACTCAGCACAGGCTTCGCAGATACAGAAGTGCACTGAGGGCAAGGGGTTCAACATCGTACTGATGGCTGACGGATATACGCAGTCGGACATCGACAACGGCACATACAATGCCGCAATACAGAAGGCCTACACTGCACTCTTCAGCATGGAACCGATGAAGTCACTGAAGCAGTACTGCGATGTCTATAAGGTTGTTGTGCCTTCCGTTCATCAGGGTATCGACTACACGAAGCACAACACTGCGCTTGCTGCACGCTTTGAGAGCAAGGAGTCGAGCGGAATCTACGGCGACTCTGTCATGGCGCAGAACATTACGGCAAAGGCTTTGGGACTGTTTTCCATGAAAAATATTACTCCACAGATTGTTCAGGAGACCTTCAACAAGACGCTGACGGTGGTGCTTCTCAACTCTACGCTGTATGGTGGAGTGACGCTGCTTGCCATGGATGAGAATGCGAAGGACAAGATTCCGGCCGGTTTCTCATTGGCATACATTCCTGCAAACCCTTCTTCCACATCATACAAGGGTAGCGACCTCTTCGAGAGGCTGTTGCAGCACGAGGCGGTGGGGCATGGCATAGGAAAGCTGGCGGACGAGTATTTCTATACATCCAAGGCAAAGAGCGAGGATATCAGTAAATTCAAGGATGGACAGAAACTTGGCTGCTATATGAACACTCATTATGACACAGCACCGAAGAATCAGGATGCCTCACCTTATGCCTCTTACGACAACAACAAGATTATGCTCTACAAGCATCCGATAGAGAACGATTGGGACTTCTATCCGTTTGTTACCGACTTGCGCTATGCAGCCGAGAAACTGGCATGGTATCAGGGTGGTTTCACTTTCCCATACGACTTCTACCGCCCTACCATTTATTCCCTTATGAACAGTAGCGTTGACCCGAACTGCGGAAGCTTCAATGCTCCTTCGCGACTGATGATCTACAAGCGTATCATGCGTACGGCGAAGGGCACCAGCTTTACCTGCGACCTCAACAAGGGCGAGGATTTCGAGGCCTTTGCTTTGTTCGATGCACCAAGCAGGGCGAGCTACGCAAGTCCGGCAAAGGGTGTGAAGACTGCTGACGAGTTCGTAAATATCTACAACCGCAAGCAGCTGCATGCTCCTGTGATCTTTAAACCAAATTTCAAATAAAATGGCAATAATTAAAAGCGTTTACGGCAAGAGCCCTAAGTGGGGCGAAGGCTGCTATTTCAGTGAGACCGCCGCTGTTGTCGGCGAAGTGACAATGGGCGACCAGTGCTCCGTATGGTTCAGTGCAGTAGTGAGGGGCGACGTTGCTCCTATCACCATGGGCAATCGCTGCAACGTTCAGGATGGAGCCTGCGTACACGTCACGAACACTACCGGTCCTACCGTCATGGAGGACGACGTCACGATAGGCCATAATGCTACGGTTCACGCCTGCACGCTCCGCAAGGGCTGCCTCATCGGCATGGGGGCTACGGTACTTGACAAGGCAGACATCGGCGAGGGTGCCATCATCGCTGCCGGAGCCCTCGTACTTGGCGGCACAAAGGTTGGTGACCACGAGATATGGGGCGGCGTACCAGCCAAGTTCATAAAGAAGACAGCAGCAAACCAGGCAGAGTCCTTCGCAGCCCACTACGCCCAGTATGCAGCCGACTATCTCGCAACAGAGGAGTAATCTAATTGTATTCACAATTTCAAATTCTGTCCTACATCCCGAAAACATAAGACTAATGGAGAACGTATATGAATATGAGTTTATGAATATGAGTTTATAAACATTAGTATTGAGTCTGCCTACGAGTTTCCTGAAGATAAAGGTGTATTTGCTTGTGAAGATAATCCTCTGCCTGCAAATGACTCTTCTTCCAACTCTCTCAAGATAGAATTAGTGAGCAAATCTCCAGCAGTTCGTCTAACAAGTCCTAGTTTTGTAACTGTTTGTACTATCAACCCTTTGGTTCGCTGACGACCTTAG
>CAMADY010000034.1 GCA_945831805.1 uncultured Prevotellaceae bacterium | reverse complement strand
TAACCCTTACATCGATCGAGTTCTGCACAAAGCGTATCTTAAGTCCTTCATTTTTCAAGCTACCCGCTATGAAGAATATATTGATGGTGTCTGCAACTCTAGAGGAAACTGCAACACCACAATAGTTTCAAAACTAATGAGCCACGATTGCGTAGCTTTTGGTCTCATGAATGATATTCCAGTTTGCATCAATGACCATTTTGGTTTGCCAGTAATGGGATATGCTGGTGGAGATGTACTACCTGACAGAATACAATACGGAAGATTGAATACATTGACTTGGGATGACCCGAATGAGCCAATGGTATGCAATATCTTCAATAATATGACATGCATTCGTTTTGCCACACTATCACCTCTACGCGTTGTAGAATTTTATGGTGAATTCGAGGATATTCAATAATTTTCATTCACATTTACATTTTTAGTGTAACTTTACAATAAAAAATGTCATACAATAATAAAAAGGATATATTTAATCAATAAAAAATTTCATTATGACCGTAGGAATTAATTTGGGACGTCAGTGTCCATGGGAAAAGGAAGAACTCCTTACAATCTATCGCAAAGTAGAAAATTATGCAAAAGCACTTTATATTTTGCTCAAGAAACAGGGGGATTCTGATGCAGAGGAGGCTTTTGCATCTTACAATCTGTTCAAGTTACCCGTAGTATATGTATTCATTCACTATCACTATGGTAAGTTTGAAGATTTGGGGATGAATCAAGGTGACATTTCTGCATATCTTGGACTGTTTATGCTTGATACAAAGAACTTTGTAGATAATCTACTGGAAGGAATGCGTGGACAAAATGTTTTCTTTTATGACAGAAAGAACGAAATAGCACCTATGCTCATTAAGGTATGTGAAGAGGTTCGCTACATACTTAATCACTAATCAATAAAAAATAGAATCATGGAAGAAAGAGGTTTTCTTTTATTAATTGCGGTATCAATCGCATTTTTAGTCGGCCTATGGGGATCACAACGTAAGATCGGATTCTGGTGGGCATTTGGTATTTCACTTGTGAACGCTGTCATTGGAATTATTGTTGTTGCGTGTTCCAAAAAACTCACTAACGAAAAGGAGGATTCAAAGAAGTGAAAATAGCAGGTTACATTTTCTTGATACTAGGATGTATCAGTTTCATTCAACAGGCATTTTTCTTGCATCATGCAGTCACTGGTTCTTGCGGCATTCTTGCTATCGGTCTAGGACTTTTATATTTTGGAAAAAATAAGGAGAAATGATGCTACCATATCCAGATAATAGTGAACGATAAATCAGAAGTAAATATTTTGAAGCAGAATAAACAAGAGTCGCGCCTGTTCTATAACATACAGGCTATTGAGATTTGCAAGAAACACAATGCAAAGTACACATATTCAACAAGTAGAGACTTAAAAACAGACCGAATAGAAGTTGAAGATACCCCTGCAGTTATTGAAGAACTAAGAGGACTCAATTGCTGGGTAAGAATCACTCCTAGCGTTCGCAAGGATGGAATGCATGTGTTTGTTTTTGAAACAGATATAAATCATTTATAGTATAGACGTTGCTAGGTTTTAGGCAACAAGTAAATCAATTAACTATCAAATTTACAATGAAAAAGATTCTTTTATCAATGCTCTGCATGTTAGGCATGGCATTCGGTGCGAAGGCACAGGTTCTTGATGGTTACAACACCATCTATCTCAAGTCACACACAAACAACCAGTGGGGAATAGATGATCGTATCAGGGAGGCGTTCACAGGCAAGGGGTTCAACGTGGTGATGTCAGAAGGGGAGATTCCAAAAGACCGACAGGGACGTCTGGCTACTCTCAGATTGACGTATAGCTTCGAAGTGAGGTATGGTGGAACGCCATTCCATTATGATCTCGTGAACATGCTTGGCGAGAAGGTCTTTGAGGCAGAGGGTGTAGGAAATACGATGTCGGCGAGATCGGACGTGAATCGTGGATGCAGAAGGGCTCTTAATAAGATGGAAGAGATGCCGTATTCTTATGACTCTTCAAAGACTCCGAAGCTTCCTACTCCTGAGACTCGTTTGTCAAGTCTTACGGATGAACAGATGACGGACACACTGAAAAGTGTTGATGCCAATGGTATTGAGGGTATATACAGGAACATGAACGAGGCATACTACAAACTTGCGGTGCTAAGGGATGGTGAGAAGTATCTTGCGCTTGTCATGGATACCGACCAGAAGAACTGGTATCATGGTGATGTGAAAGCCGTGTTTGAGCTTCTGCGCGGCGACTACTATAACGTCAAGTATTTCAAGAAGGATTACCAGAAGGTGGAGTCCGTCATTCAGATTACTGCCGATGGTATATTGAAAATCGGGGATTTCTCTTATATAAAGGTGTTCCCTTCTGGAAAATAAAAGGCTCCGAATAGTCAGTCTTCCACTTCTTCGGTCTTGCAGCCGGTGAAGGCGTATTCCTTTTCTGCGAAGTCCTTTGATGAACAGAAATAGACGACCTGCGCCTTGGTGCATACCTCACCGTCCTGGAGGAGTTCTGCATCGACGAAGGCTACCATCTGATGGGTTCCAAGCCTTGCTGCTGGAGCCAGTTGTTGCACTGCGAGAAGTGGTGGTTGCCGAACCATCCGCCACGGTTGGCGGAGAGAGGGGATGGGTGTACGCTCTCCAGGACGAGGTGCTTGGAGGTGTCGATGAACTTCTTCTTCGTGCGGGCTGGGCCTCCCCAGAGGAGGAAGACGACGTGTGGGCAGTGCTGCGAGATGGCTTGTATGACGGCGTCGGTGAAGGTCTCCCAGCCTTGGCGTGAGTGGCTGAACGCCTGATGCTCACGAACGCTCAGGCAGGTGTTGAGCAGGAAGACGCCTTGTTCTGCCCATCGGCGAAGGGAGCCGTCGTAGATAGCGGCCCCCACCAAACCTCCCCGAGGGGAGGCTTCTTTTGATATGGTGCCATCTGGTTCTCTATAGACTATGCGTGGCACTGTACCTATGTCTGCCTTTATCTCCTTGAAGATATTGATGAGGGAGGGGGGGAGGTCTATTCCAGTCTTTACGGAGAAGCAGAGTCCTTCAGCTTGTCCCGGACCGTGGTAGGGATCCTGTCCGAGAATTACTACCTTGACGTTTGAGATGGGGCATAGGTTGAAGGCGTTGAATATCTCATTACCAGGTGGATAGCACGTATGCTGGCGGTATTCCGCCTTAACGAATTGAGTGAGTCTGACAAAGTATTCCTTGTCAAACTCACTCTTTAGTATTTCAGCCCATGAGGGCTCGATGTTTACTTTCACTTGTGGGATGTGAATTAGTCAATAATGAGGTTCTCTCCAGTCATGTCTGCAGGCTTCTCAAGTCCCATGATGTGGAGGATAGAAGGAGCAACGTCAGCGAGACGTCCATCCTTAACGGTAGCAGAGTTGTTGTCTGTAACGTAGATGAATGGTACTGGGTTGAGGGAGTGTGCGGTGTTTGGAGTTCCGTCAGGGTTGACAGCGTTGTCGGCATTGCCGTGGTCAGCGATGATGATAGCCTCGTAACCGGTAGCCTTAGCAGCCTCGATAACGTCCTTTACGCAGTTGTCAACAGCGTGAACAGCCTTGGCGATGGCGTTATAGACACCCGTGTGACCTACCATGTCACCGTTAGCGAAGTTAACGACGATGAAGTCGTACTCGTCCTTCTTGATGTTCTCCACGAGCTTGTCCTTAACCTCGTAAGCCGACATCTCTGGCTTGAGGTCGTAGGTAGCAACCTTTGGAGAAGCCACAAGCACGCGATCCTCGCCCTCGTATGGAGCCTCACGACCGCCATTGAAGAAGAATGTAACGTGTGCATACTTCTCAGTCTCAGCGGTATGGAGCTGCTTCTTGCCCTGCTGTGAGAGGTATTCGCCGAGGGTGTTCATCACGTTCTCCTTAGGGAAGAGGATGCTGACGCCCTTGAACGATGCGTCGTATGGAGTCATGCAGTAGTACTTGAGGCCTGGTATGGTCTTCATGTCCTCGATGTTCTCCTGTGTGAGCACCTGTGTGAGCTCCTTCGCACGGTCGTTACGGAAGTTGATGAAGATGACAACGTCGCCCTCCTCGATGTTACCGTTAACGGTAGAGTTGCTGATAGCCTTAACGAACTCGTCGGTAACGCCCTCGTCGTAAGACTCCTGCATAGCCTGAACCATGTCTGCAGCCTTCTTACCAACGCCAGCGGTGATGAGGTCGTAAGCCTCCTTCACGCGCTCCCAGCGCTTGTCGCGGTCCATAGCATAGAAGCGACCGATGATAGAAGCGATGTTTGCATCGTTCTCCTTACACTTTTCGGCGATAGCAGCAATAAAACCCTTGCCAGACTTAGGGTCTGTATCGCGGCCGTCCATGAAGCAGTGTACGAAGAGCTGCTGAGAGAGACCGTAAGCCTTACCCACCTCGATGAGCTTGAAGAGGTGGTCGAGAGAAGAGTGAACGCCACCGTTTGATGTAAGTCCCATGAGGTGAAGCTTCTTTCCGTTTGCTTTAGCGTATTCATAAGCCTCCTTCACCTGAGGGTTCTCATCGATGGAACCATCGGCACATGCACGATTGATTTTCACGAGATCCTGATAAACGATACGTCCAGCACCGATGTTGAGATGACCTACCTCAGAGTTACCCATCTGACCATCAGGAAGACCTACGTCCTCACCTGAAGCCTGAAGCTGTGAAGTGCTGCTAACTGCCTGGAGATAATCCAGATAAGGCGTTGGTGTGTTGTAGATGACATCACCCTTGCCATGCTTGCCGATTCCCCATCCGTCGAGAATCATCAAAAGTGCTTTCTTTGCCATTTTCTGTTGTTTTTCCTATGTTTGAATGTTTGAAAATTTGCTGTTTGCGATTGCCGTAAGCCGGCAGAATGCTTCGCATTACGATTTCAATTGCAAAGTTACTCAATAGTCATCAAATAGCGGTCGTAATAATGTTAAAAATCAATAAAATCATTTTTTTTATAAAAAAAGTGGGGAAATGTGGGGAAATGTGGGGATTTTTTTGTACCTTTGCCACCAAAACAATTTTTATAAAGTATCACACGCGCAATTAACAAAGAAGAAACGATGAATTTCTTAGGTAACATAGAGGCAAAAACAGACGCGAAAGGCCGCGTCTTCCTGCCTGCGGCATTCAGGAAAGTGCTGCAGATGGAGGGCGTCAGCCAGCTCGTGATGCGCAAGGATGTGCATGAGAAATGCCTCGTACTTTACCCGGAGCACGTGTGGAACGAGCAGATGGCGTTCCTCCGCCAGAAGCTAAACCGCTGGAACCGTCAGCAGCAACAGACGTTCCGTCAGTTCGTGAGCGATGTTGAAATGGTCGCTCTCGACGGCAACGGACGCTTCCTTATCTCAAAGCGAATGCAGAAGATGGCTGAGATAGACCAGACGGTGAGGTTCATAGGAATGGGCGACACGATAGAGGTGTGGGCCGTGAAGGATGAGGATGAGCAGTTCATGAGTCAGGAAGATTTCAGCAATGCCCTGGAAAGCCTGATTGATAATTCATAATGCATAATTCATAATGCATAATGCATAATTCATAGTTGGTGATAGAAAAATAAAATTGCAACACTCAATAATAATGACGCAGAACAGCGAAGAGAACATAGTTTACCACGTACCGGTGCTACTCGATGAGAGCATCACGGGTATGAACCTGAAGGATGGCGGCATCTATGTGGATGTCACATTCGGCGGCGGGGGACATAGCAGGGAGATACTGCGACGCCTCGATGGCAAGGGAAAGCTGTTCTCGTTTGACCAGGATGCCGATGCAGAGAAGAACATCGGCCTTGCTCCGGACGGCATGCCTTCTATAAGAGAGAGCGTCGGAGCTGACAGCTTTCAGTTCGTGAGGTCTAACTTCCGCTATCTGAAGAACTGGATGCGCTACTACGGAGTGGAGCAGATAGACGGCCTGCTGGCAGACCTTGGAGTCTCGAGCCACCACTTCGACGATGAGACACGCGGCTTCTCCTTCCGCTTCGAGGCACCTCTCGACATGCGCATGAACAAGCGCGACGGCATGACGGCGGCAGGCATCGTCAACGAATACGAGGAGTCAAGGCTCGCCGACATCTTCTATCTCTACGGTGAGCTGAAGACCTCGCGCAAGATAGCATCGGCAATAGTCAAGGCACGCCAGCAGCAGCGCATCGCCACGACGACGGACTTCCTGAAGATCGTGGAGCCTTTCTTCAAGCGCGAGCGTGAGAAGAAGGACATGGCGAAGCTCTTTCAGGCACTCCGCATAGAGGTGAACCACGAGATGGACGCACTGAAGGAGATGCTACAGGCAGCAACGGAGCTGCTCCGTCCGGGTGGAAGGCTCAGCGTCATAACATACCATAGCCTTGAGGACCGCATCGTGAAGAACTTCATAAAGACGGGCAATGCAGAAGGCAAGAGGGTGGAGGACTTCTTCGGAAGAGTCGATACCCCCTACAAGGCAGTAAACAACAAGGTCATCGTTCCTGATGACGAAGAACAGATAAGGAATCCTCGGTCACGCAGCGCCAAGCTTCGTATCGCCGAGAAGATATAAAACAACCAAGAACCTCAAAACGCTTGAACAACGGTGGAAGAGAAAAAGGACATAGAGAATCTCGAAGTTACGCAGAACGACACTCCGGCGAATGAGTCGCAGGAGGCTGTTGTCGTGGAGTTCAGTGGCAAAGAGGTCGAGGTGAAGAAGGAACCAGTGGCTGACAAGCCGGAGAAGTCTGACGATGTGTCGGGAAATTCTGGTTATCCGACCGATGGAAAGGAAGAGAAGCCTTCCGGCGAGTCTGGTAAGAAGAATCCGCTTAAGGCACTCGCATCGCAGAGCGTTCTTGGCAACAAGACCATCGAGGACGTCATAAAGCGTGAGGCAAAGGAGGAACAGGATGTAACGTCGCCCTTCTCGCTGTCGAGAACCCTCGGTGGCGTCATCATAGCGAGGGCGTTGCAGAGACAGATAGGTCTGGTATTGCTCGTGTGCGTGTTCCTTATTATATATATAAACAACCGCTACGTCTGCCAGAAGAAGCTCGTGGAGATAGACCGCATGGAGCGACAGATGGTTGAGGCGCGCTATAAGGCAATAGTGTGCACCAGCATACTGACGGAGAAGAGCCGCGAGAGCAACATCATGCACATGCTCAAGGCCTACGGCGACAGTACGCTGACGATACCGATGGATCCCCCTTACCTCATACAGGTGGAGGAGTAGTTCATAATTCATAATTCATAATTCATAGTTTATAGTTATTCGCGGAGCTCATCAAGCTTCGCAAGTCATAGTTAAAAGTTAATTTGTGAGTAAGTTTGAATCAAATAAGTCGATGCTCTGCTATACCGGCATAGCTGTTCTCCTGACAATGATGGGAGTGGCAGTGCTGGCAAAGGGATTCTATATCATGACCGTTGAGAGGTCTTACTGGAATGCAGTAGATTCCCTTGTGAAGGTTGACAGCATAAAGGTTGACCCTACACGCGGAAACATACTGTCGTCAAACGGTCAGCAGCTGGCCTGCAACCTTCCGGAGTACAAGATATTCATGGACTTCAATGCGCTGAGAGACGGAAAGGCAGACACCTTGTGGCATGACTCTCTCGGAAATGTTACGCCTACTCTCCGTAAGCTGTGCGCAAGTCTTCACGAGATTTTCCCGGAGAAGTCGTCGGAAGAGTTCCTTGAACATCTGGAGAAGGGCTACAATAAGAGAAGCAAATACTGGCTTATCGTTAAGCGACGCATAGACTATACCACATACAATCGTGTCAAGGCACTGCCTATCTTCCGCTTGCGCCCTGGCGTCGGAGGCTTCGCTGCCGAGAAGTTCATGGTGCGCAACAGACCTTACGGTTCGCTGGCGTCAAGTATCATCGGCGATACCTACAAGGAGAAGGGTATAGCATACTCCGGCCTTGAGCTTGCGTTTGACACCGTGCTGAAAGGTAGCCCGGGCTTCAAGCACCGCCGCAAGGTGCTCAACGGCTGGGTGGATATGCTCGACTCCGCAGCTACCAACGGCAACGATATCGTCACGACGATAGACGTAGGCATACAGGATCTCGCGGAACGCTCGCTCATCAATGAGCTTCGCAAGGTCAACGCATACACCGGCGTTGCGATTGTGATGGAGGTGGAGACGGGAAACATCAAGGCAATGGTGAACATGGACCTCGACCCAGAGACCGGCCAGTACCGTGAGGGACGTAACCACGCCATCGCCGACCTTCTGGAGCCGGGCTCGGTGTTCAAGACCGCCAGCATCATGGTGGCATTGGAGGATGGCTTCATCCCTGACACCGCGAACTGCTACGTCGATACCCAGGGCGGTATCGTGGAGATGTACGGCTCAAAGATGCGCGACCACAACTGGCATCGTGGCGGCTACGGCAGGATCAACGTCTCACGTATCCTGCAGGTCAGCTCGAACATCGGTGTCAGCCAGATTATAAACAAGCACTACAGCAAGAATCCGGATAAGTTCGTTCGTGGCATACACAAGCTCGGTCTAGCGACAGACCTCAAGCTGCCGTTCCCGGAGTATAGCGCACCACGTATCCGTATTCCGCAGAAGGACAAGCGCGGCAAATACACCTCTGCCATCCTCACCCTGCCGGGCGGTAGGGAGGTGAAGCGCAGCTGGAGTAATACGGCGCTGCCATGGATGAGCATCGGCTACGAGACGCAGGTGCCGCCAATCTCCACTCTGACGCTCTATAACGCCATTGCCAACGGCGGAAAGATGGTTCGCCCACGTTTCGTGACGCGCATCGAGAGGGAGGGCCAGACGATACAGGAGTTCCCTGTGGAGGTGATAAAGGAGAAGATATGCAGCGACTATACGCTCGGCACCATACAGGACATCCTCTACAAGGTCGTTCATGTAGGCCTCGGCAAGACTGCCGGTTCGCCGAACTTCCACGTGTCGGGCAAGACGGGTACTGCACAGAAGGCGCACAACGGTTCCTATAAGAACGGCGTGATGGACTATCTCCTCAGCTTCTGCGGATACTTCCCTTCAGGACTCGATGCCGACGGCAGGCCTAACAAGCCGAAGTACAGCTGCATCGTCTGCATACAGAAGTCGGGACTGCCGGCATCCGGTGGCCTGATGAGCGGACAGGTGTTCCACGATATCGCAGAGGGCATCATGGCGCAGAACATCAAGTACGGCGTGAAGTCGGCAAGGGACTCCACCTCCATACCATATCCTGACGTAAAGGCGGGCAACGTACTTGCCGCAGACTACGTCCTGAAGCATCTCGGCTTCAATGTCAGCGGCGGATGGCAGGGCAACAAGGGCGACGGCATGCCGGTATGGGGCAGGGTAGATAGGAAGGCTTCGGAGATGTTCATACAGAAGACTGCCACCGTATCGAAGAACCAGATGCCGGACGTTTTGGGCATGGGAGCGCGCGATGCCGTTTACCTCATAGAGAGCAGGGGCGCCAAGGTGATTCTGAAGGGTAGCGGAAAGGTGAAGCACCAGAGCAAGCCTATCGGTGCGCCGATACACAAGAACGAGAAAATAACATTAGAACTAGGATAGTATGAAGTTAGCAGAACTACTTTCACAAATCAAGACCATCGATGTCATCGGCAGTGCCGACATAGACATCACAGGCATAAACATCGACTCTCGAAAGATAGAGCCGGGTCATTTGTTTGTCGCTATGCGCGGAACGCAGGTTGACGGTCATCAGTTCATACCGAAGGCGGTGGAGCTGGGAGCCACGGCAGTGCTGTGCGAGACGGTTCCTGCTGATGCTCCTCAGGGTGTTACCTTCGTGAAGGTGGAGGACTGTGAGGATGTGGTGGGCATCGTGGCAACCACCTTCTACGGCAATCCTACGTCAAAGCTGAAGCTGGTCGGCGTTACCGGTACCAACGGCAAGACAACCATCGCCACCTTATTATATAATATGTTCCGCAAGATGGGACACAAGTGCGGACTCCTCTCTACCGTCTGCAACTATATCGAGGACGAGGCGATACCAACCGACCACACCACTCCTGACCCTATAGAGCTCAACCAGCTGCTCGCAAGGATGGTGGAGGCAGGTTGTGAGTATGCCTTCATGGAGTGTTCAAGCCACGCCATTGCGCAGAAGCGTATCGGCGGACTGACCTTCGCCGGTGGTCTCTTCACAAACCTCACACGCGACCATCTCGACTACCACAAGACCTTCGAGAACTATCGCGATGCAAAGAAGAAGTTCTTCGACGACATGCCGAAGGGTGCCTTTGCCATTACCAATGCTGACGACAAGAACGGCATGGTGATGGTGCAGAACACCAAGGCTACCGTAAAGACATACTCCGTACGTGCCATGGCAGACTATGTGGCGCACATCATAGAGTGTCATTTCGAGGGTATGTACCTTGAGATCGACGGTCATGAGGTTGGCGTGCAGTTCATCGGCAAGTTCAACGTGAGCAACCTCCTCGCTGTATATGGTGCGGCACGCATGCTCGGCAAGCAGCCGGAGGAGATCCTCGTGGTGCTCAGCACGCTGAAGAGTGTCTCCGGCCGTCTGGAGCCAATCCGTTCCAACGATGGCGTAACGGCAGTCGTTGACTATGCACATACACCTGACGCCCTCGTCAACGTACTCACAACACTCCGTGAGGTGCTCAACGGCAAGGGCCAGCTCATCACCGTCTGCGGATGTGGCGGCAACCGTGACAAGGGCAAGCGTCCTATCATGGCGCAGGAGGCAGTGAAGATGAGCGACAAGGTGATCCTTACATCTGACAACCCTCGCAAGGAGGAGCCACAGGCAATCCTCGACGATATGCTTGCCGGCCTTACTCCTGCACAGCAGCGCAGCGTACTCACAATAGTGGACCGTCGTGAGGCTATCAGGACGGCAGCAATGCTGGCACAGAAGGGCGACGTGATACTCATTGCCGGCAAGGGTCATGAGGACTATCAGATCATCGGTGACGTGAAGCATCACTTCGATGACCGTGAAGAAGTAAGAAAGGCGTTCGGAGTTAATGCATAGTTCATAATGCATAATGCATAATGCATAATGCATAATTCATAATGCGCAAGTTATAATTTTCAATTGTCAATTCTCAATTTTCAATTAGAAGAATGTTATACTATCTTTTCAGATTCCTTGAGCAGTGGAACATTCCGGGGTCCGGCATGTGGAGCTACATCTCATTCCGCTCGCTGCTCGCATTGATTCTCTCGCTGATCATCTCGATATGGTTCGGTGAGTACTTCATCAAGTGGATGCGTAAGCATGGTGGTACGGAGACGCAGCGCGACCGTAGCATCGACCCTTACGGTGTGGAGAAGCGCGGCGTGCCTACGATGGGTGGTGTCATCATCATCGTGGCTACAATCATTCCGTGTCTGCTCTTCGGCAGGTTGAGGAACATCTACATGCTCCTCATGATGATGACGACGCTGTGGCTCGGACTGATAGGCTTTGCCGACGACTATATCAAGATGAAGGTGACGAAGGATGGTCTGAAGCCTATCTACAAGCTCATCGGTCAGGCGGTGCTCGGTCTCGTTATAGGACTGACGCTATGGCAGAGTCCTGATGCCGTAATCCGCGAGAACGTTTCGGAGCAGCGTCAGGGTCAGGAGATAGTGATGCACAAGAGTGCTCCTGTGAAGTCAACGACAACGACCATTCCATTCGTCAAGAACAACAACCTCAACTACACCGACACGTTCTTTTCGTGGGCTGGTGAGAACCGTTCTGCACTCGGATGGATATTCTTCGTGGTCCTCACGACGTTCGTGGTGATGGCTGTCAGCAATGGCTCAAACCTCAACGACGGCATGGACGGCATGTGTGCCGGCAACAGTGCCATCATCTGTGTAGCCTTGGGAATACTGGCGTACGTGTCGAGTCATATAGGCTATGCGGCGTACTTCAACATAATGTATATCCCGAAGTCGGAGGAACTGGTAATATTCCTCTGCGCATTCATCGGAGCCCTCATCGGATTCCTGTGGTACAATGCCTACCCGGCGCAGATCTTCATGGGTGATACCGGTTCGTTAGCCATCGGCGGCATCATTGCCGTTACTGCTATCATCATCCACAAGGAGCTGCTTATTCCGCTGCTCTGCTTCATCTTCTTCATGGAGAGTATCAGCGTCATGCTGCAGGTCAACGTGGCGAAGTTCGGTAACAGGAAGGGTAAGAAGCTGCGTTTCTTCAAGCGCGCACCGATTCACGATGCCTTCCGCATCAAGCCGGGACAGATAGCCGACGACGTACACATCCTCTTCAACTGGCCTCGCGGCTGTTGGCTGGAGTCAAAGATAACTACAAGATTCTGGATCGTGACAATCCTTCTTGCAGCATTGGCAATAATAACATTAAAGATTAGATAAGAGATGAAATTAGTAATTCTTGGAGCTGGTGAAAGTGGTGTAGGCACAGCCATCCTTGCACAGAAGCAGGGATACGATGTCTTCGTGTCAGATATGGGACCTATCAAGCCTCGTTATAAGAAGAAGCTTGAGGAGAACAACATCCGTTGGGAGGAGAAGCAGCATACCGCTGACGAGATTCTCTCTGCTACGGAGGTCGTTAAGAGTCCGGGCATTCCTGACACTGCACCTATGATTCAGGCGCTCATCAAGCAGGGCACTCCTATCCTCAGCGAGCTGGAGTTTGCCAAGCGCTACAGCAAGGGCAAGACAATCTGTATCACAGGTTCCAACGGTAAGACTACCACCACCTCTCTCATTTATTATATAATGAAGAAGTGGGGCGTTGACGTAGGCCTCGCAGGCAACATCGGACGCAGCTTCGCTCTTCAGGTGGCTACGGAGGATCACGACTGGTATGTTCTTGAGATAAGCTCCTTCCAGCTCGACAATATGTTCGACTTCCGTGCCGACGTGGCAGTGCTGATGAACATCACGCCGGACCACCTCGACCGCTATGAGTTCGAGATGCAGAACTATACCGACTCCAAGATGCGCATCATACAGAACCAGACACCGAAGGACTCCTTCGTATATTGGAGCGACGACGAGTATATCGACAACGAGCTCCGCAAGCGTCTGGAGGGTTATGCACCAAAGCCTACACCTTCATCACACTGTGCAGTGAGTGGCAATCCTACCCTCGTGCCTTTCTGCGATGCCGACATCGACCCGAATAGCGACTTCCCACTTCCAGGAAAGCACAACCAGCGTAACATGATGGCGGCGCGTGCTGCCGTGCGTGCTGCTATGGCGAAGATGGATCTGCCTGCCGGCAAGCAGCAGAAGTTCGAGGACATTCTGACACAGTGCCTCAAGGACTTCCCTGGCGTGGAGCATCGTCTGGAGAAGGTCGTAGAGAAGGACGGCATTCTCTGGATCAACGACTCGAAGGCAACCAACGTCGATGCATGCCATGTGGCATTGGAGGCAATGAGCCGCCCGACGGTCCTCATCGTTGGTGGCAAGGACAAGGGCAACGACTACAACGACATCAAGGCTCTCGTGAAGGAGAAGTGCCGTGCCGTGGTGTATATGGGCGTTGACAATCAGAAGCTCCATGAAGCCTTCGACGACCTCGGCATCGGCGTTGCTGACACCCACTCTATGAAGGAGTGCGTGGAGGCTTGCCGCCAGTTTGCTCAGCCGGGCGACGTAGTGCTCCTATCCCCATGCTGCGCTTCCTTCGACCTCTTCAAGAACATGGAGGATCGTGGTGAGCAGTTCAAGGAACTCGCAAAGCAGTAAACCGCAAAACCACCCAACCGCCCAACCGTCAAACCGCCCAACCACCCAACCGTCAAACCGTAAAACCGCAAAACCGCCCAACCGCAAAACCACCCAACCGTCAAACCGCCCAACCGTCAAACCGCAAAACCGTAAAAAAGAATTGGAACAGTTTAAGCGACTACAGAACCTCTTCAAGGGTGACAGGATCATCTGGATGATCTTCTTCATGCTGTGTATCATCAGCGTGGTGGAGGTCTATTCCTCTTCGTCTATCCTCGGCTACAAGTCTGGCAACTACTGGTTCGCCGCATTCTATCATACCATCCTGCTCTTCGTAGGTCTAGGTGCGATGGTCTGTGTCCTTAACGTGCCGTGCCGTTACTTCAAGATCATGACGCCGCTGCTCGTTCCGCTTTCCATCATTCTCCTGTTGCTGGTATATATAATAGGTACAAAGGAGAACGATGCCGCACGCTGGATAAAGCTCTTCGGAGTAATACCGCTGCAGCCGTCGGAGATAGCGAAGGGCACCATGGTGCTTGCCACGGCGCATATCCTCAGCCAGCTGCAAACGCCTGTGGGTGCGCATCCCAAGGCGTTCGGCTACGTGATGCTGACGGCAGGAGCGCTGATATTGCTCGTACTGCCAGAGAACTTCTCTACGGCGGCACTGATGGGACTGACGGTATTCCTCATGATGATAATCGGCCGTGTGCCGTGGAAGCAGCTGGGATATCTTGTCTCAGGTGTTGTAATAGCAGGAGTGATGGGTATAACGCTCATCCTCACCGTTGGTCAGTCAAAGACAAATACGGAGGCTGATTCTGACGGAAAGCAACTGACGGAGGTCGTTGAGGGCGGAGCGCAGAAGAAGGAAGAGGTGGCCACACCAAAGCGTGGAGGCGTACTCCACCGACTGGACCTCTGGCATCAGCGTATCGATGACTTCCTTGATGACACCTACGTGGCACCACGCGACTACGACCTCGACAAGAAGGGACAGGTGGGACATGCCAACATCGCCATTGCGTCAAGCCATTTCACCGGCGTCGGACCAGGCAACTCCGTGCAGCGTGACTTCCTGCCGCTGGCGTTCTCCGACTTCATCTATGCCATCATCTTCGAGGAACTCGGATGGCTGGGAGCCGCCTTCGTGGCATTGCTATACATCATGCTGCTCTTCAGGGTCGGCATCATAGCGAAACGGTGCGAGAACACCTTCCCAGCATATCTCGCCATGGGTCTGGCACTGCTCATCGTCATTCAGGCCATCTTCAACATGATGGTTGCCGTAGGACTCGCTCCCGTTACGGGACAGCCGCTGCCGCTTATCAGCAAGGGTGGTACGTCGTCGATTATCAACTGCATATATATCGGCGTGATATTGAGCATCAGCCGTACGGCAAAGATCAGTCCGAAGTACAAGGACCTGAACTGACGGGCATCATGACCGACCGTAGCGAATAGTAGAAAAAGGAATATTTTAACCTATCAACATAAATCATACAATGGAAGAACCTAGAGTAATCATCAGCGGTGGCGGCACGGGAGGCCATATCTTCCCTGCCATAAGTATAGCCAACGCTATCAAGGCAAAGCATCCAGAGGCAAAGATTCTCTTCGTCGGTGCTAATGGTCGAATGGAGATGACACGTGTGCCGGAAGCAGGCTACGAGATAAAGGGACTGCCTGTCCGTGGACTCATACGTCCGCTGTGGAGCCCGAAGAATATCGGCGTAATGCTCGACTTCATGAAGAGTCGCTCCATGGTGAAGAAGATTATTCGTGACTTCAAGCCTCAGGTGGCTGTGGGCGTGGGCGGCTATGCCTCTGCGCCAACCCTCAATGCAGCAGCAGCGATGGGTGTGCCATGCCTCATTCAGGAGCAGAACAGCTATGCCGGCGTAACAAACAAGTCGCTCGCCGCAAAGGCAGAGAAGATTTGCGTGGCATACGAGGGAATGGAGCGTTTCTTCCCTGCAGAGAAGATTATAATGACGGGCAATCCGGTGCGTCAGGCACTCCTTGCAAACACCATGACACGCGGTGAGGCTCGCGAGGCTCTCGGCCTGAAGAAGGATGTTCCTACGATTCTCGTTATCGGCGGTTCGCTTGGTGCCCGCACCATCAACAACGCCATCGCCGCCGGAATACACCGCTTCGAGGAGAAGCAGATACAGGTTATCTGGCAGACAGGAAAGTACTACGCCGAAGAGTGCGAGAAGAAGGCAAAGGATGCTGGCGCTGTCTATGTACGTCCGCAGGCCTTCATCTCCGATATGGCAACGGCATACCGTGCGGCAGACATCGTAATAAGCCGTGCCGGAGCGTCATCCATCAGTGAGCTCTGCCTCCTTGGAAAGGCTTCCGTCCTTGTGCCATCACCAAACGTGGCAGAGGATCATCAGACGAAGAATGCACGTGCGCTGTCAGACAGGAATGCGGCACTCTTCATTCCTGACGTCATGGCAGAGAAGACTCTCGTAGAGGAGGCCATTGCCCTCGTGCAGGATCCTGCAATGATAACATCCCTTGAGATGGAGGTCAGCAAGCTCGCCCTCAAGGACTCCGCTGAGATAATAGCTGACGAAGTATTGAAATTGATTAAGTAAAGACTATATGAAAGCAGTATATTTCGTTGGTGCCGGTGGCATCGGTATGAGTGCAATAGCACGTTATTTCATTCGTCAGGGACTGGTTGTTGCCGGTTATGACAAGACACCTTCAAAGCTCACCGAGCAGTTGGAGAAGGAAGGTATGCTCATTCACTATGAGGAGGATGTGGAGCAGATTCCTATGGCATGCCGTGACCCTAAGGAGTGTCTCGTCATCTATACCCCTGCCATTCCGGCAGAGCATGCAGAACTGCAGTTCTTCCGCAACAGCGGCTTCGACATTCAGAAGCGTGCGCAGGTGCTTGGCACGCTGACAAAGGCCCATAAGGGACTCTGCGTTGCCGGTACCCACGGCAAGACCACCACATCGACCATGTGTGCGCACATCATGCACCAGGCATCGCTCGACTGCAACGCTTTCCTTGGTGGCATCTCGAAGAACTACGGCACGAACTACATCCTCTCCGACGATTCCGACTATGTCGTTATCGAGGCAGACGAGTTCGACCGCAGCTTCCACTGGCTCCGTCCATGGATGACCGTCATCACGTCAAGCGACCCTGACCACCTCGACATCTACGGAACGAAGGAGGCTTATCTGGAGTCTTTCCGCCACTATACAACGCTCATCCAGCCGGGTGGCGCACTCATCATACACACTGGTCTGGAGATGAAGGCAGAGGTTCCGGAAGGCGTACGCACATACACCTACGGACTCAGCGATGGCGACTTCCATGCAGAGAACATCAAGATAGAGAAGGGTGAGATAACCTTCGACCTCGTGTCTCCGATAGAGAACGTTACGGGTATCACCCTCGGACAGCCTGTGCCTATCAATATCGACAACGGCATCGGTGCTATGGCAATGGCACAGCTCAACGGCTGCACTGCAGAGGAGCTGCGCTACGGCATGAAGACCTATAAGGGCGTTGACCGCCGCTTCGACTTCGCGCTCCGCAACGATAAGCACGTCGTTCTCTCTGACTATGCTCACCATCCAAAGGAGATCTACCAGTCGGCAAAGAGCATGCGCGAGGTGTATCACGACCGCCACATCACGGCGATCTTCCAGCCGCACCTCTACACCCGCACCCGAGACTTCTACGCTGATTTCGCTGAGGCTCTCTCACAGCTCGACGAGGTCATACTCTGCGACATCTATCCGGCACGCGAGCTCCCTATACCGGGCGTAACGTCACAGCTCATCTACGACCGCCTTGCGCCAAACGTGGAGAAGAGCATGATACACAAGGAGGACGTACTCGACCTCGTGAAGTCACGCGACTTCGACGTTCTCATAATCCTCGGTGCCGGCGACCTCGACAACTACGTACCGCAGATTGCCGAGATAATAAGTGGTAAAGAATAAAGGTGGGAAATGGGGGCTGCCCCCTATTCCCCAACCCCCAAAACACGAAAATCGCCCAACCGCAAAACCGTAAACCCTCTCAAACCGCAAAACCCTCTTGAAGCGTCTAAACATCGACTGGAGAAAGTGGCTCCTTGTTAGCCTGGACCTGTGCATTGCTGCATATCTCTTCATGGCGTTTACTTCGTGGAACAAACCTGCGAAGGAAGTACCGTTGTGTACTAAGGTCGTCATCAACATTGCTGACGAGAACGAAAACGGATTCCTTAATTCCGAGGAGGTGAAGACGCTGCTGCAGAAGGCTTCCATGTATCCTCTCTCCAAAAAACTCGACGATGTAAATACGAGAGTCATCGAGGATAAACTCCGCTGCATGCCGTTCGTCAATACGGCGCAGTGCTACACTACGCAGGAAGGTCACGTCTGCATCACCATAACGCAGCGAACGCCTATAGTGCGTGTCAAGAGCTTCAACGGCGAAGACTATTACATCGACGACAATGGCGGCGTGATGCCTAACTCGCAGTACACCTCCGACATGATCATCGTGACGGGTCGCGTCTCGAAGTTCTATGCCTGCCGTTACATTAGCCTCCTTGCGCAGACACTGATGCAGGATGAACTGTGGAAGAACCAGATAGAGCAGATAAACGTATTGCCCGACAAGACGATAGAGCTCGTACCACGCGTAGGTGACCATATAATAAATATAGGTGCGTTGCCAACGGCCTCCGATGCCAGGAACCGCAAGCTCCTCGTCGAGGAATTTGTCAAGAAGCAGATGCATCGTCTGGAGCTCTTCTATAGGTTAGGCCTCGTCCACGCCGGTTGGAACAAGTACGACTATATCAACCTGGAGTTCATGAACCAGATAGTCTGCCGTCGCCGAGGCGAACAGCAATAGAGAATCGACAACTCGAAAACAACGACAACTCGAAAACAACGACAACTCGAATAATCGAAAATAACAAAAAAAAACAAGTATATCCATGCCAGCAAAGAATTTCGTCGTAGCCATCGAACTTGGCTCTACAATGATTACGGGAATCGCCGGACAGAAGAAGTCCGACGGAAGTATTGCAGTGCTCGCAGTCGTTCGTGAAGATGCCACACAGTGTATCCGCAAGGGTGTTGTCTATAACATCGACAAGACCGTGCAGTGCATCACGAGCATCATATCGCGCCTGCGCCAGCAGCTCAAGTCAAGCATCAAACATGTCTATATCGGAGTAGGAGGGCAGTCCATACACTCCGAGCGCAACATCATCACAAAGGAGTTGCCTGACGGAATGCCGGTAACACAGCAGCTCATCGTAGAGATGATGGACCAGAACCGCAGCATGGAGTATGCTGACATGGAGATTCTCGACGTCGAGGCGCAGGAGTACCGTGCTGACTCACTACTGCAGACGGAGCCAGTGGGCATTCCTTGCTCACGTCTGGAGGGTAACTTCCTCAACATCCTGCAGAGCAAGCGCCACTATCAGAAGCTCAACAAGTGCTTCGAGATTGCAGGCGTGAAGCTCGCTGAAATCTACCTCGCACCATTCGCACTCGCCGATGCAGTGCTCACTCCGGTGGAGAAGCGCAGCGGCTGTGTACTCGTGGATCTCGGTGCAGACACTACAACGGTGATGGTATATTACAAGAACATCGTGCGCCACATCGCCGTCATTCCTCTTGGTGGCAACAATATCACGAAGGATATCACGTCGCTCCAGGTGGAGGAGCAGGAGGCAGAGGTGCTGAAACTCCGCTATGCTTCGGCTTACACACCGCAGGAGAACATCGACCCTTCACTGAAGTACGACATCGACCGCGACCGTAAGGTAGAGAGCTCACGATTCATCGATCTCATCGAGGCTCGTGTGCAGGAGATTATCGCAAACGTATGGAATCAGGTCCCATCAGACTTCACGGACAAGATACAGGCTGGCATCGTCCTTACCGGTGGTGGCTGTAACCTCAAGAACATAGACGAGGCATTCCGCAAGCACACCAATATGGATAAGGTGCGCCTCGCCAAGTTCGTGACATACACCATCAATGCTACGAACCCTGACATCAACGCTCACGATGGTAAGATGAACACCATCCTCGGACTCCTTGCCAAGGGCGACCAGAACTGCTGGGCTCCTGCTGAGGAGACAAAGCCGCAGGACATCTTCTCTCAGGCAGAGACAACACCGCAGCAGGGTGACGAGCCTAATGGCGTGCGCGATCCTAACAGCCTGCCAAAGGGCGTCGTGCTCTCTCAGTACGAGAAGGAGAAGATGGCAGCGGAGAAGGCTGCCGCAGAGAAGGCTGCTGCCGAAGAGGCTGCTCGCAAGAAGGCTGAGGAGGAAGAGGCAGAACGCAGGAGAATTGAGGAGGAAAAGAAGAAGAAACCTACCCTGGGCTCAAAGGTAAGCAAGTGGCTCGGTTCGTTCCTCACCCCTGATGAGTAAAGAATTATCCGGAACCTCCGATAACTCGTAACATCGGCTCTTCGAAAATCGCAACATCGATAAATCGCAAACAAAACAGTAAATAGTAAATCTGTAAATAGTAAGTTCCTATGACAGAATTCAATGATATGATGCTCGACTTCGGTCCTGCAGAGAAAGAGAAAAGTATTATCAAGGTCATCGGCGTTGGTGGTGGCGGTGGCAATGCTGTGAACCACATGTACCGTGAAGGTATCCACGACGTATCCTTCGTGCTCTGTAACACTGACGCACAGGCGCTCAACGACTCGCCAATCCCTGTCCACCTGCAGCTCGGCAGTGAGGGACTCGGTGCCGGCAACCGTCCGGCAAAGGCACGCGAGGCAGCAGAGGAGAGCATCGAGGATGTTCGCCGCATGCTCAACGATGGCACACGCATGACGTTCATCACTGCCGGCATGGGTGGTGGTACCGGTACTGGTGCTGCACCTATCATCGCACGTGAGTCAAAGAATATGGACATCCTCACCGTCGGTATCGTTACCATACCGTTCAAGTTCGAGGGTATCAAGAAGATCAACCAGGCACTCGATGGCGTTGAGGAGATGTCAAAGAACGTCGATGCACTCCTCGTCATCAACAACGAGCGCCTTCGCCGTATCTATGGCGAGCTCTCTGTAGAAGAGGCTTTTGCAAAGGCCGACGATACTCTCTCCGTTGCTGCCAAGTCTATTGCGGAGATCATCACCGTACACGGTAAGATCAACCTTGACTTCAACGATGTCAAGACAGTCCTCAAGCAGGGTGGCGTCGCTATCATGTCAACGGGCTATGGCGAGGGCGACGGACGTGTGAAGAAGGCTATTGCCGATGCCCTCAACTCTCCACTCCTCAACGATAACGACATCTTCAATGCCAAGCGCATCCTTTTCTCCGTTTCATACTGCAGCGGCGACAGCAACAAGGGCCTCATGATGGACGAGATGAACGACGTCAACGACTTCATGGAGAAGTTCGGCACCGAGTTCGAGCTCAAGTGGGGTATGGCTAACGATCCTACTCTCGGCGAGAAGGTTAAGGTCACTATCCTTGCTACGGGCTTCGGTCTCTCTGACATCAACGATGAGCTCAAGGAGCGTTCTATGAAGCACTCCGCAGAGGAGATGGCGAAGATTGCAGAGAAGGAGGAGAAGGAGGCAGAGCAGGCAAAGAAGCGTGAGCACTACTATGGCCGCGACGACTCCAACGTTCCTATGAAGCGTCGCCACAATACCTATATCTTCCAGGCTGCAGACCTTGACAACGAGGATCTCATCCTTGCCGTAGAGAACAGCGTTACCTGTGGCAGAACACGCCAGCAGCATGACGCCCTCCAGCGTCTCTCGCATACCTATCGCGCACCGGAAGAGACTCCGCATCAGGCCGACACCGCTGCTTCGGACGATGCCAACAGCGTCATCAGCTTCGTATAACACCAACTTACAAATCCCTTAAACCCTCAAAGGTTGTTAAAGAAAGCCTCCCCTAAAAGGGGGGAGGTTTGGAGGGGACTCCCTATGGATTGGCTACAACTCATCTCAAACAAGCGTCTCGGACAGGAGTCGCGCCACTTCGAACGCCACGATGAGCGTTCGGAGTTCAAGCGTGACTACGACCGTCTCATCTTCTCTGCACCCTTCCGCAGGCTGCAGAACAAGACGCAGGTGTTTCCGCTGCCTGGCAGCATCTTCGTGCACAACCGCCTCACACACTCCCTTGAGGTGGCGAGTGTCGGAATGTCGCTCGGCTCCGATGTGGCGCGCGACCTCATACGCCGTAACCCATCCATGGCAGGCACGCGAATAGAGGAGCTTGGAACCATCGTCTCCACAGCATGTCTTGCCCACGACCTCGGCAATCCGCCGTTCGGACACTCCGGCGAGAAGGCTATACAGACGTTCTTCTCCGAGGGCGAGGGCTCAAAGCTCAAGCAGTATCTCTCCACACCACTCTGGAACGACCTCACACACTTCGAGGGCAACGCCAACGCTTTCCGCATACTCACCCACCGTTTCAAGGGACGTCGTGAGGGCGGATTCGCAATGACGTACTCCATGCTAGCCTCCATCGTGAAGTATCCATATCCCTCCACATGCTGCACCGACCCGATGCTCCTCGGACAGCACCTCGTGAAGCCCGATAAGTTCGGATATTTCAACACCGAGGCTGAGACATACGCCAGGATAGCAGCCGAATTAGGCCTAACCGCATCACCATCACCCACCACCCTTCACCCATTACCCAACCCCCGCCATCCGCTCGTATATCT
Source organism: uncultured Prevotellaceae bacterium (assembly GCA_945831805.1). Classification (GTDB taxonomy): domain Bacteria; phylum Bacteroidota; class Bacteroidia; order Bacteroidales; family Bacteroidaceae; genus Prevotella. The sequence continues at coordinate 3,728 of CAMADY010000034.1, read as the reverse complement.
CGTAGAAGCTGCCGACGACATCTGCTATGAGGTGATGGACATCGAGGATGCCCACAAACTCAAGCTCCTCTCCTTCGAACAGACCAAGGAACTGCTCCTCGCCTTCTTCGACGAAGAGGTGCAGAAGGGCATTTACCGCCGCATCGAGGAAGAGAACATCACCGACCACAACGAGCAGATTGTCTATATGCGTGCCTGCGTCATCGGGAAACTGGAGAACGAGTGCGCCGCCGCATTCCTCGCCAACGAGGAGGCTATCCTCAACGGCACCTTCTCCGGCCCGCTCATAAAGCATATCAGCCCGCGCCAGCGTGAGGCATACGAGAACTGTAGTAAGGTTGCCGTCACCACCATCTATAAGTCAAAGCCCGTCCTCGACATAGAGCTCGGAGGCTACCGCATCATGGAGACGCTCATGCAGCAGATGGTCGATGCCGTCGTCAATCCCGAGCGCTTCTACTCACAGCAGCTCCTACGTCGCGTCAGCAGTCAGTACGACATTGACTCCCCCGATCTCTCTACACGCATCATGGCGGTCATAGACTTCATTTCAGGCATGACAGACGTCTTCGCCCTCGATTTCTATCAGAAAATTAACGGCACATCACTCCCGATTGTCTAAAAAAATAAAAAATATCATACAATTATTTGCATAATTCAAAATAATTGTGTAACTTTGCACTCGCAAATAAGAAACGTGCACCAACCTGACGGTTGACAAGCACTATTTGCTTCGTGCGCACTCGTGCACTCGCAAATAAGAAAGCAACACTTGTTGCGTTATTGTGCATCGGGCTTTTAGCTCAGTTGGTTAGAGCAACAGACTCATAATCTGGAGGTCCTAGGTTCAAGCCCTAGATGGCCCACAAAAGCACCAAGATAAGTGATTAAAAATCAATCTACTCATCTTGGTGCTTTTCTTGTTATTGTCTTTCTACACTATTCTTCGAGTGATAAAAAAATCATACGGAAGAAAAGGTAGTGAATCTGCCAAATTAAGGCTATTTGGCAGTGGGGGAATACCGTGGGAGAGCTTGCCTCTCACTAAGGGATTCGCACATTGCCATCATCAACCCAAAGGGTTTCATCTGAAGGTGAGGGTTTATCTCGGTTTTTGTTATATTTCTGTCGCAGAGTGTAAATTCATCAGTCAAAAAATACAACATAGCAATAAAAATATCTGTTTTTCAAAAGATTTTTGTATTTTTATTTTGATATTCCGAATATTGTATGTATCTTTGCGCTTGAATTGCTTAAAATTATGTAACATGAGAATAATCACAAAGCGGCGACTTGAAGAGTTCTACGAACAAGAGGGGCACGCTAACAGTAGGGTTGCACTTGAGCGTTGGCATCAGAAAGTGAGTCAAGCCAAGTGGCAGAACTTCTCTGACATGAGAAAAGACTTTCCTAGTGCAGACTATGTCGGCAACCAGCATTATGTGTTCAACATAAAAGGCAACAATTATCGTTTGGTTGTTGTTGTGATGTTCACACCAGGCTTGGTCTATATCCGTTGGGTAGGAACTCATAAGGAATATGACAAGATAGATTGTAGTACAATATAATAAGGAGGGAACGCAAAATGGAAATAACAAAAGAGAAATATGAATATGCACAGGCACGTATTGATGCACTGCTTCCACAAATATCGGAGAACACACCGGCGGATGATCCACTGATGATGGAACTGATGATTGTTACGGATATTGTTGAGGCTTATGAGGAGGTTCATTGCAAGATACCTGTGCCAACGCTTGGTGAGATAATCCTTGATGCACTTGATACTGCAGGCATGACTTCAAAACAGTTGGCAGATAGAATTGGCGTAAGTCCGAGTCGTATCAGTGATTATATTCATAACCGCTGTGAACCAACACTTCGCATCGCTCGCCAATTATGTCAGATACTTGGAATCACTCCTGCTGAGATGCTTGGCATAGCGGCATAGTTGTTAGAATAACCCACAGAGAAATTTTAACAAAAACGTGTCAACGTGTTATAACGTACTGACAGATAGAGGGTAACATCTGTTTTGATGTGTAATGAACGTGTATGCAATGTGTCATGGAGATTGCATGCTGATAGAGTGGTCAGAGTAATGATGCGACGTGGTAAAAGCATAGTTATTACAGAAAATTTATGCATAAATTTGTCGCAGTAACTATCGAACTACAGTGCAAAAGCATAACTTTCACCTTCTAATAGCCTACAGATATTCTCAAACCTCGATGCGGAGAATATACCCTTTGCTCTCTCCGTATTCGGCTTTGATTGCCACCCTTCAGAGCATCATTCGCTATTTCTTGGTATCAGAAACATGAACGAGGACTATTTCTGCAGCGACGTGACATCGCTCTTCACCAATAGTTCTTGCGGCTTACACCCTACGACTGGGTGTAAGATTCTGATAAGCAAGTTATTTGTTAGTTAAGATAGTTTTAATGGGGAAGGGGGGGCTACCCTCCTTTTCCACACTATCACACACAAAAAAAGGAAGGTCCGCTGACCTTCCTAAAACCATATATTAACTAACCAATTTCTCTTAAACAACTCTAACCATATATTAACTAACCAATCAATTTCATTACAAAGCATTTAGCGTGATAGTACGGAGGTGAGTACAGCACCGACAACAGCACCTGCTACCACTGCGCCTACAGATGGAGCGCAACGCTCTACTACTACCGGACGGTCGTGAACTACTACCGGGCGACAGGTCTCACGTACCACTACCGGGCGGCAGGTCTCATGGACGATTACCGGACGGCGTCTCTCATGAACCACTACCGGGCGGCAGGTCTCGTGGACGATTACCGGACGGCAGGTCTCGCGTACTACTACAGGACCGCATCCACGGCGAGCCTCTACGCAGCGAACGTCACCACGGCGAACGTCACTACGGCGAACGTTACTGCAACGGTAATCTCCACGGCGGTTATCGTATGAAGCACCTCTGCGGCTATCGTACGAAGCACCTCTGCGGCTATCGTATGAGGCATCTCTGCGGCTATCGTATGAGGCATCCCTGCGATTGTCGTAAGAGCGCATCTCGCTGCGCTGAGAACCGCGATATTCGTCGTTACGGCTATTATTACGCTGAGCAGACATTGTGCTCGTTCCTATTACTGTCATTGCTACGAGGCTGAGTATAAACTTTTTCATAATTCATTTATTTTTTAGTGGTTATCACCAGAGTTATTTCTGATTTATGAGTGCAAAGTTACTGCATCCCGCTGAATTATGAAAAGGTTTATCCCTAAACCAAAAAGTCTTTTCCCTAACATAGAGGGGGAAATCCCTACGTCACAAATTTCCGAAAAACAACAAGACAAAAAACACCTTGCAAAGATGAATTGCGAAGTTCAGATATTTGAGCGTATGTTGGCATACACCATCTACTACCCCAATTTGCTGTTGCTGCATCATCGGTCTATTTGCATCCCCATTCTCACCCATACGGATGGGCCGCTCGGTCATTGACCGCTTGCCAGAGCAAGAAACTGGCTTTGCGCTACAAACTTTGGCTCGTACGAAGCAAGAAGTGAGTGTCAGCAGTGCTGGCTCACGGTGCCCAGAGCAGCTTGTAAGTGCAAAAGTACAAATAAAAAAATGAATCTGCCAAACAATTCCGAAGAGAAGTTTGGCAGATTATGTTTATGAATGATTCTGTGTTGCGTTTGGTTAGAAGTGCATGCTGAGGTCTATGCCGAGTTGGAATGGGGTGG
>CAMADY010000033.1 GCA_945831805.1 uncultured Prevotellaceae bacterium | reverse complement strand
CCGGGGACACAAGGATTTTCAGTCCTTTGCTCTACCAACTGAGCTATGGCACCAATTGCAAACCAAGTTCCATGCATTGCCCTATTACCACCCCTGATAAATGCATTTCCCTTGATTGCGGTGCAAAGGTACTGCTTTTTTCGGAACTGGCAAAATTTTTTTGCACTTTTTTTCCTTTTTCTTCAAAAAAATGTTTTATTTTGTCGTTACACCTTATTTATTTAATAATATATTTGGCAGTTTCGGAATTTCTTTGTAACTTTGCACTCGCAAATTGCTTCGCACCGTGCGCCGGCTTTGCCGACACGCACTATTTGCTTCGTGCGAGCCAAAGTTTGCACTCGCAAATTGCTTCGCACCGTGATCCAGCAAAGCTGACATTCACTATTTGCTTCGTGCGAGCCAAAGTTTGCACTCGCAAATTGGTACTGATGGCGTTGATGCCTGAGGTTTAAAAGGGAATCAGGTGAGAATCCTGAACAGTCCCGCTGCTGTAACCTCCGTTATGGCTCTTGTTCAGAAAACCACTGGTGCGCTCTGGTGAGCGCATTGGGAAGGGAACAGGGGTGGAGGAAGTCAGAAGACCTGCCAATGTAATGAAAGAAAGATCCTCGTTGCGCTCGTGGGTTAGGCACTGAGGAAAACAATTTTATGGTTATCAGACAATGACAGTAAATGCTTTTTGTATGAAAAGAATCTGTTTGATGGTGATGCTGTGCATCGCTAACGCCGTGGTATGCGTGTCGCAGGGCAGCTATGTCATCCGCACGCTGACGTTCGAGGACAGCGACTATCGTGGTGCTACGAACTTCGTGGGCAGGACGGACTGGTCGTCGCTCATCGATACGGAACAGATATGGGGCGAGCTGCTCTATGGTCCGGGTATGGGCTACGAGTCGGAGGAGAAGGCCTATCAGTGGCACGATGGTGGTAACACTGAGCTGAGCAGCGTGGTCTGCAACGGCTACGATGCGTGGACGTACATGGCGGGCGGTCATGCCATCTCGCACTACGGCAGCAGCGACCTCGACACCTACTGCAACCAGTATTCGCAGCTTACAATATATAATAAGGTGGCGAAGGGTTTGCAGACAACGGGCTGCGGACACAATGGCTCCGACAACTTCGCGGTGCATTACGGCTACCACGACGACTCGGGTTTCAGTCTTGCGGCAGCGCCGGTGCTGAGGTTCAGGGACGGCAAGGCGCGAGTTATAGACCACATGTTCGTCAGCAACACCTGCTATGCGCTCTTTACGTACGTCAACGGCAACTCGCTGACGGCGAAGGTGGGGGAGAACGACTGGGTAAGGATCGTGGCAACGGCAGACAACGGCAGAAGGACGGAGTTCTATCTCTGCAAGGGTCCGAAGCATATCGTGACGGACTGGACCATCTGGGACCTGTCGGTGCTGGGCGAGGTAAGGAGCGTGGAGTTCAACATCGAGGGCTCCGTGGATAACGGCAGCGGCTTCTCGTTGCCAGCATACTTCGCATACGACGACGTGGCGGTGCGCTTCCCATTGGCAGAAAAGCCTGAGGGCGACATGAACGGCGACGGCAAGATAACGATGGACGATGTTAACATGTTGATGAATATATACTTAGCTAGGTAAAAAGTAATTTAGGAAAAAAAGAAAATGATTAAAATGAAAAAGATTCTTACTTTACTGCTCTTTATGGGCACTATGGCTCAGAATGCACTCGCAGACGACTTCACATACAGCATCACGATGCCGGCTGATGCGGAGCTGTTCCTCGGAACAAAGCCAAAGTCAGGCACCAAGGATGTCCACTATGCTCCGTTCCTGAAGGTGGAGCCGACAAACACAACGGTAACAGACGGCGTGAAGACCGTGAGCTATACGCTTGCAAGCGATCAGCAGTACAACTACCGCACATGGAAGAGTGGCGGATTGACACAGGGTGGTGTGTTCACCGCCAACAGCGATGCCGCAAAGATGCCGGCTCTGGCATTCACCGCCGAGGACTATGCCCAGGCAGATGCCAAGCTGGTGAAGCGCGATAACCTTGCGCAGACAGGCGACATCTACGTGAACATCAATGAGCGTGGACACCTTCAGATGAAGAGTGGCGAGGAGCGTGACCTTACGGCGCTGCGTAACTGGGAGGCCGTCAACACCGTTATAGCCAACTACTTCATAGAGCCAGACTACCACTACACCGTGACGAACCTGCAGGGCGAGCCAGACAACAGCGTCGTGGAGCTCGATACTTACGACACAACGACAAGCCCTTGGGTTACGCTGAAGGCAAAGAAGAAGGGTGCGGCAATCGTTACCGTCACCTACGACGCAATGAACCTGCTGTTCTACGACAAGGCAAAGACCACCGGCGCTCCCTTCGTCAATGGTCCGCTCTTTGGTGCCATCTGGCCGGAGAACACCGCCGCCTTCGTTGTTACCGTCGATGACGATGAGACTGCCATGACACCTAACATGCAGCTCAATGCGCAGATGGCGAACAGGATGAAGCTTGCCGGCGATAACGCCGATGCAGAGCTTGACGTCTTTTATTTTGCTGGCACGGAAGGGGGCTATAAATACACCTTCACACCAGAGGGCGTGGCTGCTATCGACATTGCATACCCTTCCATCGGCGACAATGCTGCGACATACTCAGGCTTCTCTGCCGATGGCGTGGAGAAGAACGGGGACGGCAGCTACACCATACTGCTGAAGCACGGCAGGAATATAGTTCGCATGACGGACGCCAACGGCAACAGCATCTACCAGGTGCTGACTGCAAAGGCGATGGAATATACCCTCACCAATGCCACCGATGCTTCACGCGAGACATTCAAGCCGGGCGACAAGGTGACGGTGACGTTCAAGACTCTTTATCACCCTGTGAACAAACTGGCTGGTGTGTACAATATGACTGCTACGGCATGCTACAACAACGGCAAGACGAAGGGCAGGGCAAACCAGTATGCCTTCGCCAGCACTGCGGCAGCACAGCAGATAACCATCACGATAGCTGCTACGGCAGAGAAGGATACGGTGCTGGCGAACGGTAGCATCTTCGTAAGCGGATTCGGTGACTATCACGGTAACCACCGCTACTTCACCAAGGAGTCAGGCCGTAACCCCAACCTCAATGCCGGTATGGTGCAGACCTATCTCTGCGCACTGCCTGACATCGTGATTCCTGTGGATGTGGAGACTGGTGTCGAGGCTGTTGCGGAGAGCGTGTCGGCAAACGAGATAGAGACGATAACAACGCTCGACGGTAAGCGCGTGGATGCTCTCCAGAGGGGCGTGAACATCGTCAGAATGAAGAACGGAAATGTATGTAAAGTTGTGAGATACTAATCTTAGCTAATCTATTATCTATCGGAATGCCCGGCTGCTGTGATGCGGTCGGGCATATCTTTTTTTATGTCTTTATGCAACTTTTTCGCTAAAATGTTTGGTGGTTTGCATAAATATTTGTAATTTTGCAGCCTAATTTGAATAAATATTCATGGCTACACCGACAAAGAACGATAGATTGGCAACGCTGCGCCTCGTCATCACCAACAATCAGTACAGCCTCCAGGAGGATGTGATAAGGGCGATGGCGAAGCAGGGATTCGTCATGACGCAGTCAACGCTCTCTCGCGACATGAAGCGTCTGAAGGTGGCGAAGCAGGCAAGCTCGGACGGCAACTACTACTACGTGCTGCCTAACGAGACGACATACCGCCGCCAGCATCGTCCGAAGCAGCCGGTGCAGAACCTGCCGCATGTGGCGGGGTTCATATCGCTGCAGTTCTCGGGTAACATGGGCGTGATACGCACAAGGCCGGGATTCGCAAGCAGCATTGCATCAAACATCGATGCTGCGGGGCTCGACTCCATAATCGGAACAATAGCCGGAGACGACACCATATTCATCGTAATACGCGAAGGGGCGAAGCATCTGGAGGTGGTAGATGAACTGACATCGATAATTCCGGAGATGGTGGTTTGACGGTTGGGCGGTTTGACGGTTTGACGGTTTGACGGTTTGGCGGTTATACGGTTTGGCGGTTTGACGGTTTGGCGGTTTTACGAATAGAATAAAAACAAGATAATTAAAGAAATGGCAAAGGAAGTTAAGATACTTGTAGCTGACGCTTCGCACGAGAAGTATGTGGATCTGATTCTTGACACCATTCGCATTGCAGCGAAGAAACGTGGCACGGGTATCGCTGAGCGTACTCACGAGTACGTGGCAACGAAGATGAAGGAGGGCAAGGCAGTCATCGCCCTCGATACTGACGGCAAGTTCGCCGGATTCAGTTATATCGAGACGTGGGGCAACAAGAGCTATGTCACCACGTCGGGACTGATAGTGCATCCGGACTTCCTCGGCATGGGCATCGCCAAGCGCATCAAGGACTATACCTTCACGCTGGCACGTGTACGATGGCCTCATGCGAAGATATTCTCGCTCACCAGCGGCGATGCGGTGATGAAGATGAACACCGCTCTGGGCTACGTGCCTGTCAGCTTCAACCAGCTGACGGACGACGAGGCGTTCTGGCGTGGCTGTCAGGGGTGCATCAACCACGACATCCTGCAGCTCAAGCAGCGTAAGTTCTGCATCTGCACCGGAATGCTCTACGATCCGGAAAAGCATAAGAACGAGCCAACACCTGCCGAGGTCTTCATGGACGTCATCAAGACCTTGACGGAGAGGGGGATTAAATTCGGATAGGAAGCCCCCTCCAAACCTCCCCGAGGGGAGGATTCACTAAGATGGGGTTGACTCACTAATAACATATTGTATAATTCAGATAACCTTTAACCTCCAAAGGTAATAAAAACTCCTCCCCTCGGGGAGGTCGGGAGGGGGCTTTATTTATGGCAAAGAAAAAAGTAGTGGTTGCCTTTTCCGGCGGCCTTGACACCAGTTACAATGTAATGTATCTCACAAAGGAAATGGGATACGAGGTTTATGCAGCATGCGCTAACACCGGCGGTTTCTCGGCAGAGCAGCTGAAGGCTAACGAGGAGAACGCTTACAAGCTCGGTGCTGTGAAGTATGTTACTCTCGACGTGACACAGGAGTATTACGACAAGTCGCTCCGTTACATGGTCTATGGTAACGTGCTCCGTAACAACTGTTACCCTATCTCCGTATCTTCAGAGCGTATCTTCCAGGCTATCGCCATCGCACGCTATGCCAAGGAGATCGGTGCTGACGCCATAGCACACGGTTCTACTGGCGCCGGTAACGACCAGATCCGCTTCGACATGACATTCCTCGTTATGGCACCAGGCGTAGAGATCATCACTCTTACACGTGACCGTAACCTCTCTCGTCAGGAGGAGGTTGACTACCTCAACGCCAATGGTTACTTCGCTGACTTCACAAAGCTGAAGTATTCTTACAACGTAGGTATCTGGGGTACATCAATCTGTGGCGGTGAGATTCTCGACTCTAAGCAGGGACTCCCTGAGACAGCATACCTCAAGCACGTTACGAAGGAAGGCCCGGAGACACTGAAGCTCGGCTTCGAGAAGGGTGAGCTCTGCTCTGTCAACGGCGTTAGGTACGAGGATAGGATCAAGGCAATCCAGGAGGTAGAGAAGATTGGTGCTGCCTACGGCATCGGTCGTGACTGCCACGTCGGCGATACCATCATCGGCATCAAGGGTCGTGTAGGCTTCGAGGCTGCTGCTCCAATGCTTATCATCGGTGCACACCGCTTCCTTGAGAAATTTACTCTCTCCAAGTGGCAGCAGTACTGGAAGGATCAGGTAGCTAACTGGTACGGCATGTTCCTCCACGAGTCACAGTATCTGGAGCCTGTAATGCCAGACATCGAGGCAATGCTCCAGTCTTCACAGCGTAACGTGACCGGTGAGGTAGAGCTCCTCCTCCGTCCTCTCGGCTTCGAGACAGTAGGCGTTGACTCTCCTAACGACCTCGTCAAGAACAAGCTCGGTGAGTATGGTGAGACAGCCAAGGCATGGACTTCTGAGGATGCCAAGGGCTTCATCAAGGTTACTTCTACCGCCCTCCGTGCTTATTACCTCGCACATCCAGGAGAGAGGGAGTAAAAAAGTGAAGAACGAATAGTTCGGGGTGTAGCGCAGTTGGTTAGCGTACACGTCTGGGGGGCGTGTGGTCGGCAGTTCGAGTCTGCTCACCCCGACACTATTTTATAGCGGTTGAAATAAAGATTACCAACCTTTAGATAAAGGATATGGCAAAGAAGTTTTACCTTTCACGGAAAGACAAGAAGATAGGAGGCGTTTGCGGAGGACTCGCAGAGTACTTCGATGTTGATCCCTTCATGGTGCGTCTCGTGGTCTTCTGTGCAGTGTTCTTCGGTGGCGTGAGCCTATGGATATACGTCCTCGTATGGCTGCTGGCACCAAAGGAACCGGAAATTTTATAGTTTACAATTATGATAAAAGTTGGAATATTGGGCGCTGCCGGCTATACTGGCGGCGAACTGATACGATTACTGATAAACCATCCGGAGGCAGAGATCGTCTTTGCTAACTCTGAGTCAAACGCCGGCAACAAGGTGTACGACGTTCATGAGGGACTGCTCGGCGACACTGAGCTGGAGTTCACCAGCGAGATGCCTTTCGACAAGGTTGACGTAGTGTTCTTCTGCTTCGGACACGGCAAGAGCGAGGCGTTCCTCAAGGAGCACGCCATCCCTGCCAACGTGAAGATTATCGACCTTGCGCAGGACTTCCGCATAGCCGGAACAGAGCCATTCCCATCAACGGGCAATGTCGGTGACGGTGTTTCAGTCACCCCTACCGCGACCTGCCACGACTATGTCTATGGTCTTCCGGAGATTCACCGTGAGGCAATAGCACAGTGCATGCACCTCGCTAATCCAGGATGCTTCGCCACCTGCATACAGGAAGGTCTCCTTCCGCTTGCAAAGGCTGGTCTCCTCACTAACGATATCGCCGTCAATGCCATCACTGGCTCTACCGGTGCAGGACAGAAGCCAGGCGCTACGACACATTTCTCCTGGCGCAACAATAACTTCTCGACCTACAAGCTCTTCTCTCATCAGCATCTGCATGAGATAACACAGACCTTGAACGAGCTGCGACCAGAGGGTTCACCACGCGTTGCCGATCCTTTGAACGAAGGTTATGACTGCGTAAACTCGCCTCTCGGGGAGTCGGAGGGGGCTATCACCGTTGACTTCATCCCTTACCGTGGCGACTTCCCACGCGGCATCTTCTGTACGGAGGTTATCACCTGCGAGAAGCTACAGGACAAGGATGCCATCGTAGCACTCTACAAGGACTTCTTCAAGGACGCTGCCTTCACGCACTACAGTGACAAGGCTCCGGACCTCAAGCAGATTGTCAACACCAACAAGTGTCTTGTTCACGTGGATGTCTTCGGCAAGAAGATCGTCGTCACCTCTATGATCGACAACCTCCTCAAGGGTGCTGTCGGACAGGCAGTGCAGAATATGAACATCATGTTCGGCATCGACGAGCGTGCAGGACTTAATCTTAAAGCATCAGCATTCTAAGGCAATGAAACTATTCGACGTTTATCCACTCTTCGACGTGAACATCGTCAAGGGTCAGGGCTGTAAGGTATGGGACGAGAAGGGTCAGGAGTATCTTGACCTCTATGGCGGTCATGCCGTTATCAGCATAGGTCACTGTCATCCACACTACGTTGACATGCTGACCAAGCAGCTCAACACATTGGGCTTCTACAGTAACTCAGTACAGAACAAGCTGCAGGTGGAGCTTGCTGAGCGTCTCGGCAAGGCATGCGGCTACGAGGACTATCAGTTCTTCCTCATCAACTCCGGTGCGGAGGCAAACGAGAACGCCCTCAAGCTCGCGTCCTTCACAAACTGCCGCAAGCGTGTGCTCTCTGCACAGAAGGCGTTCCACGGACGTACATCACTCGCTGTTGAGGTGACGAACAATCCGAAAATCATCGCACCTATCAACGACTGCGGTCACGTGACATACCTCCCGCTCAACGACCTCGCTGCATGGGAGAAGGAACTATGCAAGGAGGATGTCTGCGCCGTTATCATAGAGTGCATACAGGGTGTCGGTGGCATACAGATGGTGACAAAGGAGTTCTATCAGGGACTCCGTGACCTCTGTAACCTCTACGGCACAGTGCTCATCTGCGACGAGATACAGTGTGGCTACGGTCGTTCGGGTAAGTTCTTCGCACATCAGTGGCTCATGGACTCACCATCGCAGGCTCCGGACATCATAACAGTGGCAAAGGGCATCGGCAACGGTTTCCCTATGGGCGGGGTGCTCATCTCGCCTAAGTTCATGCCTGTCTATGGACAGCTCGGCACTACCTTCGGTGGCAACCATCTCGCATGTACCGCAGCACTCGCTGTTCTCGATGTCATGGAGCAGGAGAACCTCATAGAGAACGCCCGCGTCACTGGTGACTATCTCATAGAGAAGCTTCAGGCACTGAAGGCAGACATCGACAATGGCGTGCTCAAGACAAAGGCGAAGATAACGGACGTCCGTGGTCGTGGACTTATGATTGGCGTTGAGTTCGACTGCCCACACGCTGACGTGCGTAAGCCTCTCGTCTATGACCTACACTGCTTCACCGGCTGTGCCGGCACCAACCTCCTCCGTCTGCTCCCACCTCTCTGCATCACGAAGGAGAACGCCGATGACTTCATCGAGCGCCTGAAGAAGGTTCTTTAAGAAAAAAGAAGGAAACTACCGTAAACATATAAAGAACGCTGCACTCATCTCTGGTGCAGCGTTTATTTTACAATGGCATTATTCGCAACACTCCGCAAGAACGCACTCCTCACCGCAATGCTCGTAGGCACGCTGCTCTATGAGCTCTTTGCACTCGTGCCCTTCCTCCAGCCCATCGGCGACGAGGTAGGACCAATCTTGCCGGACCTTCTGCCGGTAGGACTCTTCACCTTATTATATTGTACCTTCTGCAAGATAAGGCTGTCGGAACTACAACCACGCACATGGCACTTCGTTATACAAGCCATCCGCGTAACGCTCTCCGGCTCATTGGTTCTAATGATCTTAGCACTTGACAACGGCTGGCTTCCAATCACGATAGGAGAGGGTAGGGCAGAGGCTTGCAAACTCATTCTCGAGGGAATGTTCATCTGCTTCATCTGTCCTACAGCATCCGCTGTTGTCGTAGTGGCGGAGAAACTCGGAGGCAGCATCGGCTCTCTGACAATCTTCACCATCATAGCCAACATGGTCACGATGGTCATCATACCAGTCTTCTTCCCACTCGTGGAGCGTGAGGCGCACATCACCTTCCTCATGGCGATGCTCATGCTGCTGCGCAGCGTTACGCTGGTGCTCGTCGTGCCACTCGTCCTTGCGCAGCTGACACGCCGATTCCTTCCTGCCGTCAGCAACAAGCTGAACACCTGCAAGAACATCGGCTTCTACATCTGGTGCTTCAACCTCGCCGTCGTAACAGGCCTCACCGTCCGCAACATACAGCACAGCACCGTATCGGGATGGGTTCTGTGGATGCTCCTTATCACTCCGCTCTTCGTATGTCTCGTGCAGTTCGCCATCGGCAAGGCAGTAGGGCGCCATTGGGGTGACAGCATCAGTGCCGGACAGGCTCTCGGACAGAAGAACACCGTTGTCGGCATCTGGCTCACGCTGACCTTCCTCAATCCCCTCGCCGCCGTTGCGCCAGGTGCCTACGTCCTGTGGCAGAACCTCGTAAACAGTTGGCAACTGTGGTACAAGCAGAAGCACGGCTACCTCATCTGGTAAACTATGAATTATGAATTATGCATTATGAATTATGCATTATGAATTATGAACTCCATCGACCGCTGTTATATAGAGATAACGAACGTGTGTAACCTTAACTGCCACTTCTGTCCTAAGCATACAAGGGCGAAGCGACAGCTGACGCTGCAGGAGTTCGACACCCTCACGGAGCGAATCCGCGGCAGGGTGGTGTTCCTCTATTTCCACCTCATGGGCGAACCGATGCTCCATCCGCTGCTTCCCGACTTCATACGCATGGCACGGGAGAAAGGCTTCCGCACCGTACTCACCTCCAACGGTACGCTGATGCAGCGTGCGCCGGAGCTTCTCCTTTCATTGCCGCATAAGATACAGCTGTCGCTCCACTCCCACGAGAGCAACGGCAAGGGCATACTGAAGGAGTATATAGACGAGGTGATGCAGTTCGCTATGCCGGCAGCAGAGCAGGACACATGCGTCGTGCTGCGCCTATGGAACCAGGGCGGCATGGAGAGTGAGAATGCAGAGGTCATGCGACTTCTCGCTACGTACGTGCCACAGCCATGGCATGAGCGTCCCGACGGCTTCCGTCTCTGCACAAACCTCTATCTGGAGTTCGACCGAAAGTTCCAATGGCCAGATGCGAAGAATAACGAAGACGAAAACGAAACGCTGCGCTACGAAAACGAAAACGAAAACGAAGACGAAGACGAAAACGAAGACGCTAACCCCAATAACCAAACAGCCAAACAACGAAACAACGAAACAACGAAACAACGAAACAACGAAACAACCAACCAATACTTCTGCAAGGCGTTACGGAAGCAGATTGGCGTGCTTGCCGACGGCAGTCTTGTACCTTGCTGCCTCGACCATAACGGCGACGTAGTCCTTGGCAACCTGCTGGAACAGTCGCTCGACGACATCCTCTCCTCCCCACGTGCACAGGCACTCATCGAGGGATTCCACCGCCATGCAGCCGTAGAACCTCTCTGCCAGTCATGCGAGTCCGCACTGCTCAACAACAGTTTTCGCGGAAAGGCACGAAAGCAGTAACCCACTCTAATCTTCGCCTTGTTCGCCGCAATGCTGTCCTCCGTCACTGTTTTCAGTCGCAGCATCTCGCGCATGTGGAACATGTCCTCCTCCTGATGCACGAGGATATGCACCACGAGTATTCCGAACATGAATCCCACGCGACAAAGGTACAGACTTTTTGCGAGAAAGACAAATTTCTTACTAAAAAGTTTGTCTGTAGTAGAAAAAATAGTTACCTTTGCAGAAATGTTCTACAGACCTATTTGCATCAAATATATAAAAACAAATAATATAAAAGAGAAATGAAGGAATTAGTTTACAAGACACATGGCACTTGCGCCCAGGCTATCAGGGTTATCGTTGACGACGACAGACGTGTTGAGAAGGTAGAGTTCATGGGTGGTTGCGGTGGTAACACACAGGGTGTGGCAGCTCTCGTGAAGGGTATGAAGGTGGAAGACGTGATAGCGCGCCTCCAGGGTATCAACTGCGGCTTCAAGGGTACGTCGTGCCCCGATCAGCTCAGCAAGGCGCTGGCGAGCATGCTTTAAAAGTGAAAAGTGAAAAGTAAAAAGAGAAAAGTGAAAAGTCTATATTACTGTTGTTTGCGGTATGTTGCAACCGAAAAAGGTTACTTAGACTTTTCTCTTTTCTCTTTTCACTTTATACTTTATATCCCCACCATTTCTTTTAGAAAATACTGGTGGATGCGGAGGTCGTCGTCCAGTTCCGGATGGAAGGCGGTGACGAGCTGCTTGCCCTGTCGCGCCGCCACTATGTTGCCGTCAACGACGGAGAGCACCTCTACACCTTCGCCCACACTCTCTATGTAAGGAGCGCGGATGAACGTCATCGGTACCGTGCCGATGCCCTTGAACGTGTCCGTAGCATGAAAGCTGCCGAGCTGTCTGCCGTAGGCGTTGCGCCTTACCTTTATGTCCATTGTGGCGAGGTGCTCCGCGTCGAGCATTATCAGTCCTGCGCAGGTGCCGAATACCGGCATGCCCTGTAGTATCGCCTTGCGCACAGGCTCAAAGAGTTCTTCGTCGCGGATAATCTTCTGCATCGCCGTACTCTCGCCGCCGGGGATGATAAGTGCGCCTTTGCTACCATCGGCGTTGGTGGCGGCAGCATACTCCTGCCAATCGCTGAGCTTGCGTATCTGCACGCTGTCAACGCCCAGTCTCCCGAGCATCTGCTGATGTTCTGCAAACGCTCCCTGAAGTGCCAATATAGCTATCGTCATAACCTATAAACTAAAAAAAACGTCATAGCCATAAAACCGTCATAACTATAAAACCGTCATAACCGATTAACCGTAAAACCGCACTACTTCCCTCTCTCCGCCATCAGCAGCTCTATCTCGCTCTCGTTGATGCCTACCATTGCCTCACCGAGATCCTCGCTGAGCTCCGCAATGATTTTAGGGTCGTTATAGTTTGTCACGGCCTTCACTATAGCCTGCGCACGTTTTTCCGGATTACCGCTCTTGAAGATGCCGCTGCCTACGAAGACACCCTCCGCACCGAGCTGCATCATCAGCGCTGCGTCGGCAGGAGTAGCCACGCCACCCGCAGCGAAGTTCACTACCGGCAGTTTGCCGTTCTCATGCACATACTGCACCAGCTCGTAAGGCACGCGCAGCTGCTTTGCTGCCTCGTAGAGCTCGTCCTCGCTCATAGACACGAGGCGGCGCATCTCGCTCTGCATCATACGCATGTGGCGCACGGCCTGAATTACGTCGCCCGTGCCCGGCTCACCCTTCGTACGGATCATCGTAGCACCCTCGTTGATGCGGCGCAGAGCCTCGCCCAGGTCCTTTGCTCCGCAGACGAAAGGTACGTTGAACTTGCGCTTGTCGATGTGATATACATCGTCGGCAGGAGAGAGCACCTCGCTCTCGTCGATATAGTCTATCTCTATAGCCTCAAGAATCTGTGCCTCAACGAAATGGCCTATGCGGCACTTCGCCATCACCGGTATCGTGACAGCCTCCTGGATGCCCTTTATCATCTTTGGGTCGCTCATGCGGCTCACGCCTCCCGCAGCACGAATGTCGGCAGGGATGCGCTCCAGTGCCATTACGGCGCATGCTCCGGC
Source organism: uncultured Prevotellaceae bacterium (assembly GCA_945831805.1). Lineage (GTDB taxonomy): Bacteria > Bacteroidota > Bacteroidia > Bacteroidales > Bacteroidaceae > Prevotella. Next base: position 13,459 of record CAMADY010000033.1, on the reverse strand, counting down.
AGCCTCTGCTATGCGAGCCTGCTCTGGTGTTGTAACGTCCATGATAACGCCGCCCTTAAGCATCTGGGCGAGCTGACGGTTCAATAAAACTCTTTCTTCCATTGTCTTCTTTCTTATTTTCTTTATTTTGATTATTACTCTAACCTCTAATTTCCGGGTGCAAAGTTATTGCTAATATAAGAAACAAGAAAGCTTTTGTTCCGATTATGATAATAAATCTACTGACAAACGATAATCGGTAGGCGTTTGTCCCTGCTGCTGTCTGAAGAATTTGCAGAATAGCGCAACACTGGAGAACCCCAATGCGTCAGAGATTTCCTTTATGGACAGTCTGCTGTTCTCTAACAGCTGTCGTGTCTCGTTCATAAGATAATCCGCTATAATCTGTTTGGGAGTTTTTGAAACGGTATCATGCGTTATCTGCGAAAGATAACGTGTGGTTACATTAAGTCTGTTGGCATAGAAAGCCACATCGTGAGCCGACTGATAATTGTCCGTCAGGAGGTTCATGAACTCATTGTAGATGTCTGCCGGACGCAGGCGCTTGCTGTCGCTCTTAACCGAATAGACAATGCGGCTGTGTACATATTCGTGGGCCTTGCTGATAGCAGTCGGCACATCGTCGCCCATCGCCAGACGTGTAGCGATGGCAGAAGACAATGCTCCGCCCACACCATGCTGCTGCCACCCCTCTATATTATAAGAGGAGAAGAACGTGCCCTCGCCGTTTTCGTCTTCGTAACGAAGTGTCTTCGTTTTCGTACCGCAGGTTTTATACAGCAGCGCCACCAGTCGGCCGTTGGTGATACGTGCCCCACGCAGCATCACGCTCTCTGCACCCATCTCGCAGAGCCTCCGCGCAGCAGCGCTCATATCCTCGTTGGTAGAGATGGAGCAGCCCAGAATCCTCTCCGCCTCTATCTGTCGCAGTACCAGTAGCGTAGCCCTTGGGATGAGGTACTGTCTGATGGCCTCCACCGTCTCGTCTTCAATCAGCTGCGTACCGTTTGACGACATTATGCCGGGAGCCACCACGATGCTGCGGCAGCCCACCGTCTCCTCCGCTATGACGCGCACCGTGTCGGGGTTGCGCACAAGACCAATCTTCGCCACCCTCGGGTGGAAGTCTCCCACGATGCTCTCTATCTGCTGCCTCACTATATATGGCGGAAAATCAACGGCATCGCGGATCTCACGGTCGTTCTGCATCACTATGCACGTAGCAGCCGTCAGGGCATGGCATCCCATGTCCGTAATAATCCTCAGGTCGAGTTGCAATCCCGACCACCCGGAGTTGTCAGAACCCGTTATCGTCAATACCGGAGTCATGCATTTTTCGTCTTCGTCTTCGTTTTCGTAGCGCAGCGTTTCGTCTTTGTCTTCGTTATCGTTATCGTTTTCGTAGCGCAGCGTTTCGTCTTCGTCTTCGTACCGCAGGTTTACCCCTCCCCCTCCACGTAGTTCTCCATGAAGAGGTGTTCACCATCGAAGACGGCGTATGTGAACTGCCATATCCAGTCGCCCAGAATCATCATGCGCGACTGCTTCGTCAACATCAGGTCGAGCTCTATGTGGCGGTGACCGAAGAGGAAGAAGTCGATGTCCGGATGCTCACGCAGATACTCCTTCGCAAAACATACCAGCTCCTCGTTCTTCTCACCCTTGTACGGCGGCTCCTTGCCGTCCTTACGCTTCAGGCGCGAGTTCTTAGCCCAGTTGAGTCCGAACTGCACGCCGAGGTCGGGATGCAGCCATCGGAACACCCTCTGGCAGAACGGCGAATGGAATATGGCGCGGATATACTTGAACTTAGGGTCGGGATCGCCCATGCCGTCGCCGTGAGCAAGGAAGAACGTCTTGCCGTGAATCTCCGTCGTCATCTCGTGACGGTGCATTATGCAGCCGCACTCCTTCTCAAGGTAGTCGAACGCCCAGATGTCGTGGTTGCCTATGAAGAAATGCACCTCCACGCCCATGTCCGTCAGTTCCGACACCTTACCAAGGAAGCGCGTAAAGCCCTTCGGCACCACGTTCCTGTATTCAAACCAGAAGTCGAACATATCTCCGAGGAAATACACCGCCTCCGCCTGAGTCTTTATCTCGTCGAGAAAGCGTACGAGCCGTCGCTCCTGCGTCCTGCGGTGCTCTATCGCGAGCGACCCTAAATGTGCATCACTGAGAAAGTATATCATGTTGGGTGTTGGGTGTTGGTGGATACTATTATCCAGATTTTATACTCTATCAGCGTGCAAAGGTAACAACTTTTTTTCAAACCACAAAACATTTTCCACTATTTCCCACAACTAATATCAATCATTCAGTACCTCGAACTTATCTGCGTATTTCTCAATGACACAAGTGTGTTTCTTCGTTTTCTTGTCGTAATTGATGCCTACGAGGAGAAGATTGTCTGTATATTCAAGTACTTTGCCTTGATACTCCTTGCGATGAATCTGCTCAATAGCAGTGTCTGCACCCTTGTCATATTTCAGTTCGACAATCATTGCAGGTTTGTCGCTGAATTTGCGTGGGAAGAATACAAGGTCAGCAAAGCCCTTGCCACTGGCAAGTTCACGATGTACTATGTAATCGTTCTTTGCGTAGATGTATGCAATGGAGAGTACACACGAAAGAGAGTTCTCATCGTTGTATGAGAGTATGCTGGTGTTCTCGTTGTGTGCAGCATCAATGAATTTTGCAACCTTGTCGGCATCACATGCGAGAGTGGCATTAAGAAGATCCTCTGAGTTCGTTAAATACTTTATGATATTAGTCCAGTCAGTATCTTCTACTGCGTTGATAAGTTCGTCACGTACTTCCTTGTTAGGAACGTAGCACGTTCCAGTGCAACCGTCATACGCTAAATATCCAAGATGTATCATGACGGTAAGGACATCATCGCGACTATCTACCTTTGACATGTCGTTCTTGAATTTTGTCGTATTCACTCTGCAACGTTCACCTGCAAGCATCTTGACGATGTCGTCTTTGAGACCATCATAATTCAAACTGATGTATTGGGCAACCTTGTCGTATGCTCCAGTTGAAGCCCAATAACTACAATATTCATTTGCTTCTATGGCATTCATGACAGAATGAGGATTAAACACGGATGGTTCTTTTCCTATTTGATATCCATCATACCATGCAGCCATCTCGTCATAATCCATGTCGTATTTCTCACATAGACTCCTTACCTCATCGCTGGTAAATCCAAAACTACCAGGGGCTTTACGTGGATTCACCATGGAATACTCACGGAAATTGTTCAAGGCAGACTCAGTGTTGTGTTTAATCATTGGCAGGATGCCAGTAATGTATGCGCCTACGAACACCTCTGAAGACAAGCCGCCCTTGAACAATCGACGAAGGAACTTAACGTATTCATCCATTTCGGTAGGTTCCACACTTTCCGGTGAGCCTTTAAACTTACGCCTTTCAGGGAACTCACGACAGATAGCATCCCACTCGTCTATGATGAAGTAGAATCGTTCGCCTGTTTGAGTGTATATAGACTGAAGACATCCCATTAAATCCGAGTTCTCCTTATAAGATACATTCGGAAATGTCCGTTTGACCTCTTCAATTATCTCTTCTTGCATACTTTTGACCAACCTTCCTTTATAATCCGATTGAGTCGTGAAGTCTGTTACATCCAGATAGAGAACATTGTATCTGTTCAGATGCGTTTCAAAAGACGGATCCTTTTCGATTGCCAGCCCTTTGAACAACTCACGTGAATCGCACGACTTGTCGTAGTAGGCACACAGCATCTTGGCCATCATGGATTTTCCAAATCTGCGACAGCGAGTGGCACAGATGTATTGGCTCTCTGTGTCTATAGTAGAATTGACAACGGCTATAAAATCTGATTTGTCAACGTAATTACTGTTTAGAACTTTTTTGAAAGCCAGGTTGCCTTTGTTGATGTATATGCCCATATTGATAATCTCTAAGTTGTGATGATTAAGCGTCTTTCATTAACAGCGCTGCGCTGCAAAGTTACGATATTTTTTTGAAATAATGATTAAAAACAAGCGTCCAAATGCTCATTTTTATGTTTTTTTGTGACAAAAACATGAATTTCCCCGCTTTGTCAGATTTCTCCTGAAAGAGATGGATAAGTAGGTGATTATTTATCTTCTCAAACATCCTACTACTGAATCTTGAATAATCAGAATGCCGTTGCCTAGTACCAAACGGCTGGCACAGTGATGTTTTTTACCTACTGGAACACATTGGAACAACGGAAATTTGTAAGAAAGGTTTGAATAGTGTAATTCTGCAAGGGAAAATTGCTGTCAGGACAATCATTGCATAAAGCGATACTGTATGCTAATAACAAAAGGGAAGCGTTATGATCCATACTCTACAGGATAGGTGACCATGGCAGATGCCAATGCCTTTGTGAATATGGTATTAAGCAAATAAAAGCAAAGAACTAAGTTAGTAATGATTGAATGCAAGACAATAGCGATGAGTGGCTTGCAGTTCAAGAAGGTGCAGGAGTCTATCTGTGTCACCGTGAACGTCATGCCACTCCATGCTTACAATACAAGTAGAGCCCTCACCGAGTTGGAGTCCCGTTGGTGAAGGCCTATGGTTTGCAGAGAGTATGAGGTAGGAGTCGGCCATTTAGTCGAAGCTATACATTAGCAGTAGTCGGCCATTAGTCGAAGCCGAGTTCTACGCGTGCCTCTTCGGTCATCATGGATTTGTCCCACTCTGGTTCGAAGACGAGGTTGACGTTGGCGGAGGTGACGCCGCTGACAGCGGCAACCTTCGTGCGTACGTCCTCGATGATGAAGTCTGCGGCAGGGCATGACGGTGCGGTGAAGGTCATGTCGATGTCGAGGGTTCCGTCGAGGGAGAGGTCTATCTTGTAGATGAGTCCGAGGTCATAGATGTTTACGGGTATCTCTGGGTCGAAGACGGTCTGCAGCACTTCGATGATGCGCTGTTCCGCCTGTTCTTTTTCTTGTTGAGTCATAATTTTGCGGTTTTGCGGTTTTGGGGTTGGTTTGCGGTTTTGGGGTTTTGCGGTTTTGGGGTTTTGCGGTTTTGGGGTTTGGGGAATAGGGGTCAGCTCCCTTTTCCCACGGTTGGGCGATTGGTTTAAAGTCTTCCGTTTTCCTGATATGAGTAGTAGTCTCCGTCGGATATTACGAGATGGTCTGCGAAGAGTATGCGCATGGTGCGGCATGCATCGGCGATCATCTTCGTAAGGTTGTCGTCGTCACGGCTCGGCTTCACGTTGCCGCTGGGGTGGTTGTGGGCGATGGCGAGGATGGTGGCGTTGGCGAGGAGTGCCTCCTTCATGATGAGCCTGACGTCAACGGCGGTCTCGGTGATGCCGCCATGCGAGAGCCTGACGGTCTTTATCTCCTTGAATCCGCTGTTCATGAGTATGACATAGCTCTCCTCCACGTCGAGGTCGCGCATTCTGGGCCACAGGTGCTCGTACATCTTGCGTGCGTCAGAGAGAATCTTGCGCTCGGGCATCTGCGTCAGCTCACGTCGGCGTGCCAGCTCGCATGCGGCGAGGATGGTGATGGCCTTGGCCTCACCGATGCCTTCGTACGTCATCAGTTCGTCGATGGACATCTTGCTGAGGCGTGCGAGGTTGTTGTCGCAGTCCTTCAGCAGTCGCTTCATGAGATCTACGGCGGACTCCTTCTTGTTGCCGGAGCCGACGAGGATGGCAAGGAGCTCCGCTGACGAGAGTGCCTCGGCACCATGCGCCATGAGCTTCTCTCGCGGACGATCCTCGATCGCCCACTCCTTGATGCCCAGCTTCGTCACTTCCTTCTCATCGGAAAATGGCTGTGGGTCGTATATCTCGCTTACTTTCCATGTCATATTTCACGAAGATTCGATAATTCTCGATTTCTTTTGGGGAATAAATCTCCTCCCCTTCTGGGGGAGGTCGGGAGGGGGCTACTTGTAAAACGTCTTTTCGAACGCCTGAAACTCGTCCTTGCCTCGTACGCAGCGCTTCCACCATGCTTCGAGGAATCCGAAGCCATAGCCCATGAGCTGCACGAAGGCTGCTGCAACGCTGAGGGTGCCAATCTTAGGGGACTTGTGCTGCAGGGATGAGTCTGCGAAGATCATGCCAGAGTAGAGGAGTATCGGTAGCCATGGCGTGAGGCACACCCAGTACCAGAGCCAGAAGTTCTCGCTGTTCCAGTACATCAGTGCCCTGCCGACGGCAGAGATGAGCACGAGTGCTATCACGCCAACGGTAAACAGCATTGGCAGAAGATGTACAATCTTCATTGTTCCGGGATGGCGCTTTTCGAGGTTTATGCGCGCTATGCCGCTGTTATACACCTGACGGAAGAACTTCTTGAGGTCGGTGCGGCGCTTGTGCCATACCCATGCCTCGGGGAAGAGTCGGCTGGAGTAGCCTGCCTCCACGATGCGGTATGAGAAGTCGATGTCCTCGCCGAAGCGCATCTTGGAGAATCCTCCGAGCTGGTGATATACGGTGCGGCGTATGCCCATGTTGTAGGAGCGCGGATAGAATTTGTCGAGAGCTGCCCCGGTGGTATTGCCCTGTTTTGCAGAGGACTTTCCTCCTGCCTTTCCTCCACGGATGCCGCCGGTGGTGAAGAAGCTCGTCATGGAGTAGCTGATAGCCTTCTGCACAGGAGTGAAGGATGGGTGGGAGGCATCGGCACCGCCGAAGGCATCGCACGGAGAGGCTTTGAGCTCCTCGTCGATGGCACGGAGGTAGCCGTCGGGCACCACGACATCGCTGTCTAATATAATAATGTACTCGCCTTGCGCGCGTTGGGCTCCGTAGTTGCGGCTCTGACCGGGACCGGAGTTGTCCTTGAAGAAGTATTTCAGGTTGAGGCGTCCGGCGTACTTGTCGCAGACGGTGCGGCAGGGTGTAGCGGAGCCATCCTCCACGATGAGTACCTCAAAATCAGTATAGGCCTGACGAGTGAGACTGTCAAGCAGTTCGTCAACCTCGTCAGGCCTATTATATACTGGTACTATAATACTATATTGCATAAATACCAACTATGCACTATGCATTATGAATTATGAACTATGAATTATTCCTTCACGCGCTCGATGTAGCTTCCGTCGCGTGTGTCAACCCTTACGAGCTCGCCCTCGTCGATGAAGAGAGGCACGCGGATCTCTACGCCTGTCTCAAGGGTAGCTGGCTTGAGAGTGTTTGTTGCTGTGTCGCCCTTGACGCCTGGCTCAGAGTGAGTAACGCGAAGAACGGTCTTCACTGGCATCTCTGCATAGAGAACGGTGTCTGTATCAGCATCGCTGACAACCTCAACGATGTCAGACTCCTTCATGAACTCAACGCCTGTAACGAGTTCTGCAGGGATAGGTGTCTGGTCGTAGGTCTCCTGATTCATGAAGATGTAGTCCTCGCCCTCCTTGTAGAGGTACTGGTATGGGCGACGTGTAATCTGAACCTCCTCAAGCTTCTCACCGATGTTGAAGCGGCGCTCGAGAACGCGACCGTCTGTAACGTTCTTCAGCTTGATGATCATGATGGTGTTACCCTTACCTGGCTTGCGGTGCTGGAAGTCAATACAAACCCAAATGCCACCGTCCATACGGACAGCAACGCCTTTCTTAATGTCCTGTGAATTAATCATTGTTATAGTCTTTTTGTTATTATATACGCATAATATCAGTGCAAAGTTAGTAAAAAAAAGTCAAAAAAACATGCAGTGAGAAGTTTTTTTACATCTTTTATATATGAATTTAACATTTTTTCTTGCGTAATTCAAAAGAAATGAGTACCTTTGCACCGCATTTTCGTGTGTAACATAATAAAATAAACGATAAAAACAAAATGAAAAGAACATTTCAACCACACAATCGCCGTCGCGTGAACAAGCATGGTTTCCGTGCTCGCATGGCAACAAAGAATGGTCGTCGCGTACTCGCTAACCGTCGTGCTCACGGTCGTAAGAAGCTTACTGTTTCAAGCGAGAACCACGGCAAGTAAGCCATTTTTTTCTCACACGGATCTTGTCGTCAACGCTTGTTGCGACGTTTTGGTGTGAAAAAAAAGCAAATACCACCTTACTCCTTTCGGGTAAGGTGGTATTTTTGTTGTTTGGTTGTTTTGTTGTTTGGTTGTTTTGTTGGGCCGGGTTACTTTTCGTTGTTTCCGTAACCGCAGCCGTAGCTATAGCTATAGCCATAACCGTAACCGTATCCGTAACCATAGCCGTAGCCGTAAAGGCGTCCGCCCTGCTCCGTGCCGTTGAGCACTACGGCAAGGTTCTTGAACTTTCCTGCTTTGTAGTAACCGTCGATGACGTTGACCATGGAGCGCTCCAGCATTCCGGCGCGAACGACGTAGAGCGTGATGTCTGCGAGGTGCTTTACGATGGTGACGTCAGCAACGATTTCTGCCGGCGGCATATCGAGAATGATGAGGTCGTACTCCTTCTTCATCTCCTCGATCATGTTGTCCAGGACAGGGTTCTGAAGGAGCTCGGCAGGGTTCGGCGGTATCTGGCCTACAGGCAGGATGCTCACCTTAGGATTGATTTCGAGCGGCTTTATGAGGTCGCGCCAGTTGTCGGTGATGCCTCCGAGGTAGTCGGAGATGCCGTGTGATGGCGAATCGACATACTTGCTTATGGATGCCTTGCGGATGTCGAGGTCGAGGACCACTACCTTCGTGTTCTTCTGGAGTGCGAAGGCTGATGCGAGGTTGATGGTGAGGAAGGTCTTTCCGGAACCCGGGTTCGTCGAGGTTACGAGGATGACCTGACGCTGTATCTTCTTCTCGCCTTCGGCAACGGCAGGGTGCAGCATGAATGCGAGGTTGGAGCGCAGTATGCGGAACGCCTCGTTGATGATGTTGCGGTTGCCCTGCTCCACGACGATGTTCATCTCGTGCTCCTTGTCCTTTGGCTTCCCGTAGAGTGCGGCGATGGCTCTGCGTGCCTTCTTTATGCTGCCCTCCTTGCGTATGAAGCCTTCCGGTATCTCTCCGGCAAGCGGCGTCTCCATGGCCTCAAGGTCTTTCCTGCCGCGGATCTTGGTGTAGAGCTGCTGGTAGAGATAGAGTATTGCCGTCGGTATGGCGAGGGCGATGGCGAGGGCAATGAGGAGTATCTTGTTGCGGACAGGCGATGTAGGCTTGTCGGAACCGATTGGCGGTGTGATGATACGTGTGTTGTAGGCGGTGAATGCCTGCGAGAGCTCATTCTCCTCGCGCTTCTGGAGAAGGAAGAGGTAGAGCGACTCCTTGATCTTCTGCTGGCGGTCCATGGAGAGGAGCTGCTTCTGCTGTGTAGGACTGCTGGCGATGTGTGCGTTGCTCTTGTTGATGCTCTTCTGTGAAGAGTTGAGAGTGGCGTTGAGTGCTTTCATCTCGTTGTCGAGAGCCTGCACGATGATGGCGCGCATGGCGTTAAGCTCCTCGGTGAGGTTCTGTATTACAGGGTTCGACTCAGAACTGTTGTTGAGATACGTGTTGCGCATAATCATCTTCTGGTTGAAGTTGTTGACCTGCGTAGAGATCTCCGACGACTGTATGCCGATGTTCACCGGTACGAGCTTGCTCTTGTTGGCGTCCTTCAAGATATACTCCTTGAGGTACTTGCACATGGCAATCTGGTTTGAGAGCATCATGATCTGCTGGTCGGACTCGTTGGCCTGCTGCATGTACATGGCGGCAGTGGCACGTGGGTCGGTGATGAGGTTCTGCGACATGTATGTGGAGATGTCGGAGTCAACGAGCCCCAGCTCCTTCTGTATCACGTTGATACGCTCGGTGATGAACTCCGAGGTGCGGTCGCCAAGCTGGTTCTTGTCCGCAATCCAGTTCTTGTTGTATTCTTCGATGATGGTGTTGATGACGTCCTCGGCCCTCTGTGGACTCTCGTCAACGTATGTGATGTCGATGACGGAGTTGTTCTTGTCGTTGAGAACGGTCTCGGACTTTGCGCTGACCATTGCTGCCGCTGACGAGATCTTGCTGCGCAGGACGTCAATCTTGAAGTCCTTTTCCGGTATGTGGTAGTATGGAGTCTTCTCTATGATAATCCTGCCGACGGAGGTGCGGAGGGTGGTGCCGAAGGTTATCTCGCTGTTGAGCTGCGTCTTGCCTTCACTGTCCTCAAGCGACTCTATGAGCACCTTGCCGGATGTCAGCAGTACCATCTTGAGCATGGCAGCGTCCTTGTCCTTCATGTCGGGGAAGGATACGCGCACGGGGTTCGTCTCGCCGTAGAGCACGTTGTCGCGGAAGGTTGCCGGATGCCAGTAGTTGACTTCCAGATGAAGCTGTTTTACGACCTGGCGAGCCAGTGCCGGAGACTTGAACGCCACGATCTCGTTCTCTACCATGCCGCTGGTGCCGCCGAGTCCGAGTTTTGAGAACTCGCTGCTGACATTCATGATGGAACGGTTGCGCGACTCCTCTTTAATATGCACGGACGCGTAGCGCGTGAACATAGGCGACTGTGACTTGTAGTAATAGAATGCCGTAACAAGGCATATTGCAACGGAAAGGACATACCACTTCCAGTTCGATAGGCAAAGGAAAAGGAATTCCATTATGTTTGTCGTTTCTGTTCCTGCTGCTGACTTCTGCTGTGTTGCGACGGCAGGATTTTGATGCTCCGTAAGGGTGTTTTGTAGATTCTCCATCTTTTTTGCTGTTATTTTAGGTGCAAAGGTAGCAAAAAAAAACAATATTTTATCACAAAAGGAGAAAAAATGTAAAAAAAACTTGTGTGAATGAAAAAAAATATGTAATTTTGCAGTCGTTCAGAGGAATGAGGGGCTCACACAGAGCTCCTCATTTTATTTTACATGACAGGAGATTAGCAAACAAAAAAGTCAATTTGTATGATTGAAAAGAACAAAGTAAAGAGTGTAGTAGAGGAGTGGTTGGAAGAGAAAGACTATTTCCTTGTTGACGTGGAGGTTACCCCAGACGACCGTATCGTTGTAGAGATAGACCATGCCGACGGCGTGTGGATAGAGGACTGCGTGGAGCTGAGCCGCTTCATAGAGGACCATCTCAACCGCGACGAGGAAGACTATGAACTGGAAGTAGGCAGCGCCGGACTCGGTCAGCCGTTCAAGGTTCTGCAGCAGTACGTCAACTGCATCGGAAAGGGTGTTGAGGTTATGACCGGCAACAACAAGAAGATGCAGGGTGTGCTGAAGAGCGTTGAAGAGCCACAGTTCACCATCGTCGTTAGGGAGAAGCAGAAGGTGGAGGGACAGAAGCGCCCACAGCTCGTGGAGATAGAGAAGACCTTCGACATGAACTCCGTGAAGTACTGCAAGTACCTGATAGACTTTAAGTAGTTCATAGTGCATGATTATTCGCGGAGCTCACCATGCTTCGCAAGTCATGGTGCATTTTTTTTCTTGAGATTTAATAATAACAAAATATAATAATGGCAACAAAAGTAACAGAACCAGTACCAAACATGATTGATACGTTCCGTGAGTTCAAGGAAACGAAGAATATCGATCGTACTACTCTCGTCAGCGTTCTTGAGGAGAGTTTCAGAAATGTCATTGCCAAGATTTTCGGCAGCGACGCTAATTTTGACGTTATCGTGAACCCAGACAAGGGCGACTTCGAGATCTACCGCAACCGCATTGTCGTAGCCGACTGTGATGTGAGCGATGAGAACAAGGAGATAGCACTCTCTGAGGCACAGAAGATCGAGAGCGACTACGAGGTCGGCGAGGACGTGTCAGAGCGTGTTGACTTCGCTAAGTTCGGCCGCCGTGCCATCCTCAACCTCCGTCAGACTCTTGCAAGCAAGATCCTGGAGCTTGAGCACGACAACCTCTACAATCAGTACAAGGATCGCGTTGGTGAGATTATCACAGGCGAGGTATATCAGATATGGAAGCGTGAGATTCTCGTCATCGACGATGAGGGCAATGAGCTTACTCTCCCTAAGTCGGAGCAGATTCCTACCGACCAGTACCGCAAGAACGAGGCTATCAAGGCTGTCATCGCTCGTGTCACCAACGATAACAACAACCCTAAGATTATCCTCTCACGTACCTCTCCGCTCTTCCTTGAGCGTCTGCTTCAGGCTGAGGTGCCGGAGATTGCTGAGGGACTCGTCGCCATCAAGAAGATAGCACGCATCCCTGGCGAGCGCGCAAAGATTGCCGTACAGAGCTTCGACGACCGTATCGATCCTGTTGGCGCATGTGTCGGTGTAAAGGGTAGCCGTGTTCATGGCATCGTACGTGAGCTCTGCAACGAGAACCTCGACGTTATCAACTACACTGACAACATCAAGCTCTTCATACAGCGTGCCCTCGCTCCTGCACAGATCAACAGCATCAACCTCAACGAGGAGGAGCATAAGGCTGAGGTCTATCTGCGTCCTGAGGAGGTAAGCCTCGCTATCGGTCGCAACGGTCAGAACATCAAGCTTGCTTCTATGCTGACAGAATATACCATCGACGTATTCCGTGAGCTCGACGATGCTGTTGACAACGAGGATATCTACCTCGACGAGTTCAACGACGAGATAGACCAGTGGGTCATCGATGCCATCAAGGGTATCGGCATGGACACTGCTAAGCAGGTTCTCGGCGCACCACGTGAGATGCTCATCTCTAAGGCAGACCTTGAGGAAGAGACCGTTGACCACGTTCTTGAGGTGCTCAAGGCTGAGTTCGAGCAGTAATTGTAAAATTGTAAATCAGTAAATCGAAAATAACAAGGTGAGTATAAGAATAAATAAAGCAATAAAAGAACTCAATATCGGACTGCAGACTGCTGTTGAGTTCCTTGAGAAGAAGCCTGAGCTCGGTGAGGTTAAGAATGAACTCTCATTCAAACTCTCTGACGAGCAGTATGCGGCTCTCCAGGTTGCCTTCAAGGGCGACAAGGAGGTCAGGACGCAGGCTGAGAAGCTCTTCAGGAAGCCTGAGAAGAAGGCAGAGAAGAAGCAGGAGCCAAAACCCGCAGCAGAGCAGCCGGAGAAGGCTGTGACACCAGGCGATGCTGCCGTAAAGCGTCAGGAGGTGAAGCCTCTTGGCAAGATAGACCTCTCTGCTACAGGCAAGCCACAGCCTAAGGCGGAACCACAGCCGAAGCCACAGCCTGCCGTTGCAGAGAAGAAGGTGGAGACACCTGCTCCAAAGCCGGCACCGGCACCAAAGCCTGCTACTGCAGAGGCATCTGTTTCAGCGCCAAAGCCGGCACCAGCTCCAAAGCCTGCTACTGCAGAGGCTAAGAGCGGCGAGACGGAGGTGTTCACACTCAAGAGCGACCGCAAGACCATTGCACGCCCTAACGTCATCGGAACCATCGACCTCAGTGCTCTCAACCAGAGTACGCGTCCTAAGAAAAAGTCGAAGGAGGAGAAGCGCAAGGAGCGTGAGGAGAAGGCTCAGCAGGCTAATGCAGAGAAGAAGAAGCGCAACCGTATAAATAAGGAACGCGTAGATATCAACGATGCAGCAA
>CAMADY010000032.1 GCA_945831805.1 uncultured Prevotellaceae bacterium | reverse complement strand
GTTAAATAAAAAGAATTTTAGTAATTTTGCACTAGATTTTTGACACTTTTGGAAAATTTTCAGGCGTATGACATATATCATTTCAGCAATACTCCTCATTAGTCTGTTCTTCATAGCAACGGAACGACAGACGAATATCAACAAAGCTGCAGTAGCCATCTTTGCATGTACCCTTGGGTGGGTGCTCTACATCGGCTTCGGTACAGACTTTGTGATGAGCCAGCACTCTGCCGATTACACCACATTCCTTGACGGCGTAAAGCCTAACAGCGTTGCGGTAAAGTTGTATATTGCAAAGAATGTCATACTGCCATACATCGGCCATGCGGCAGAGATAGTCCTCTTCCTGCTTGCCACTATGAGCATCGTAAACATACTCTATCAGAACGGTTGCTTCGACTTTTTAACCCTCTGGATAAGAACGCGCAACAGCCGTTTGCTATTGTGGAAGCTCACCGCATTCTCGTTCTTCATGTCGGCAAACCTCGACAACATCTCCACGATAGTTTTGATGCTGACGCTTACAAATATGATTCTCAGGCACACGCGCGATCGTATGTTATATGGTTCTATGGTGATGATAGCCGTAATCTTTGGTGGAGCACTGACGGTAATCGGCGACCCTACAGGCCTGGTATTATGGAACAAGGGCGCCATAACAGCATCTAACTACACGCTTTCGATGGCTATTCCATGCCTCCTGGCGTGGGCTATCCCTACCGTTATAGTGTCATTCCGCATGCCGGAAACGGTGGATATAGAGTATCGCTCCATGCCTTACAGAGGCAACGATACGAACCTTAAGGTATGGCAACGTCTCATCATGTTCCTTGTGGGCGTGGGCGGACTTTGGTTCATACCTACCTTCCACGATATCACCAAGCTACCTCCATTCCTTGGAGCCCTCTGCGTACTGAGTCTCCTGTGGATTGTCAACGAGATATTCAACCGCACACTGATAACGTCTGACCGTCAGCTGCCTTCAAGCATCGCACAGAAGATGCAGTACAATTCCGTACAGCAGATACTGTACATCATTGGCGTAATACTTGCCCTCGGCGTTGTTACTGAGACAGGTGCCATGACATGGGTTGGAGAGCAGATAGACATCCTCGTTGATAACATCTGGGCTATAGGAGCCATCACGGCTCTCATCAGCATACTGCTCGACTCGTTCGCTTCCTGCATAACGATGATCTCGCTCCACGACGTATCTCTCACCGACCCGTATTTTGCTGTTGGCGGAGAGTATTGGAAGGTACTCTCGTTCGGTACCGCAGTGGGTGGTAGCATCCTCGGCATTGGCAGCATCTCCGGAATAGTGATGATGCAGATGCAGGGCGTAACGCTGAAGTGGTACACACGTCACATAGCGCCTCTGACACTCCTCGCAGGCGTGATAGCCTTCGTATTCTTATGCCTTCAGGAGACAGTATTCTAGTTCTCCATGTAGATTCATGGAGATGGTCAGGAATCGCCCACTCCATGAAGGTTCATGATTTAGCAACTCAACACACACAAAGATAAAAAGATTTTATTCATCTAAACTAAAAGAAAGGAAAACATTATGGCAAAGATCAAGACAATCGGTATTCTCACTTCCGGTGGTGATGCTCCAGGAATGAATGCTGCTATCCGTGCCGTCACACGTGCAGCCATCTGCAATGGCTTCGCAGTAAAAGGAATCTATCGTGGATGGGAAGGTCTCATCAACGAAGACATCAAGAACTTCACAACCGAGAACGTCAGCGGTATCATCACTCAGGGTGGTACTATTCTGAAGACAGCTCGCTCCAAGGACTTTATGACTCCCGAAGGTCGTCAGAAGGCTTACGACAATATGGTAAAGAACGAGATTGATGCCCTTGTGGTAATTGGTGGTAACGGTTCCCTTACAGGTGCTAAGATTTTCGCACAGGAGTTCGACGTATGCTGTATCGGCCTGCCTGGAACCATTGACAACGACCTCTATGGCACAGACTCTACCATCGGCTATGACACTACGATGAACACCATCATGGACTGTGTTGACCGCATTCGTGATACGGCACAGAGCCACGAGCGCATCTTCTTTATTGAGGTGATGGGACGTGACGCAGGCTTCCTTGCACAGAACTCCGCCATTGCTTGTGGTGCTGAGGCTGCTATTATTCCAGAGGAAGAGACCGACGAGGACCAGCTCGCAGAGTTCATGAAGCGAGGCATCCGCAAGTCCAAGAAGTCTTGTATCGTTATTGTCTCAGAGTCTCCAAAGTGTGGTGCTCTCTACTATGCAGAACGAGTAAAGAAGGAGTTCCCAGAGTATGACGTACGCGTATCCATCCTTGGTCACCTCCAGCGTGGTGGTAGTCCAACAGCCCGTGACCGCATACTTGCCTCACGTACCGGTGTTGGAGCCGTAGAGGCTATCATACAGGGGCAGCGCAACGTTATGATCGGCGTACGCAACAATGAGGTTGTATATGTCCCTTTCTCTGAGGCAATACGCTCAGACAAGCCAATGGACAAGAAGCTCTTCAAGGTTCTCAATGAGCTGAGCATCTAATTCAAACAACAACAGAAACTTTATGAACAGAAACTATATCTACACACTCCTCCTGCTCCTTATGCCTCTCACGGCTTTGGCGCAGGGGGAGTTTGCGCTTGGTGCAGACATCTCGTGGTGCACACAAATGGAGAGTAAGGGTCAGAAACTCTACAACTACCTCGGTGAAGAACGTGAAACGACAGCCCTGATGAAGGAGATGGGCCTCAACGCCATACGCCTTCGTGTATGGGTGGATCCATCTGAGCATGGCAACAGGTGCAACAAGGAGGATGTACTCAAGAAGGCTCTGCGTGCAAAAGACCTTGGCATGGATGTCATGATTGACTTCCACTATTCCGACTGGTGGGCAGACCCTGCCAAGCAGAACATCCCCGCAGCATGGGCAAAGCATAAGTACAAGGCTCTCCTTACCGATGTAGCAAGTCACACAAAAGAAGTCCTCAACCTTCTTAAGGACAATGGCGTCACTCCGAAATGGGTACAGGTAGGCAACGAGACGTCCAACGGTATGATGTGGCCTGTTGGTCAGCTTGACATCAACCCCAAGCAGTATGCCGGTCTCTTCAAGGCAGGCTACGATGCCACGAAGGAGATCTTCCCCGAGGCTATCGTCATCGTTCACCTCGACAACGGCTTCGATGACAATCTCTACCAGCGTAACCTCGATGCATTGCGCGACAATGGCGCGGTGTGGGATATGGTTGGAATGTCCATCTACCCTTATTGGGCTCGAAAGAACGGTCGTGAGACCTCTGCCATGAGACTCTTCGCTCAGCTTATCAATAACATCAAGAAGGTATCAAAACGATATAAAACCGACGTGATGATAACCGAGACGGGGTTCGAGGTTAGCGGCACCGAGCCATGGGTTATGGAGAGCGGCAGGACCCAGTTGAACGAACTGATACGCCTCTGTCGTAATAACACGAAGGGCCATTGCAAGGGTATCTTCTATTGGGAGCCTACCTGCAAGCCGTCAATGTATAAGCTCGGAGCGTTCACCGAAGACGGACACCCTACCGCCATCATGCGTGCCTTCACTACGGCTGTGCTCGATGAGACCCTGAACATCAACCCAGAGCTCCGCAAGGGCATCAGATATGACCGCCCTATCCTTACCCTTGAGACTACGAAGGGTAAGATTGTTATGGAGCTATACAACGAGACTCCACTACATCGCGATAACTACCTGAAACTTGCCAAGGAGCATGCCTTCGACGATATGCTGATACACCGTGTGGCAAACGGCTTCATGATACAGATGGGCGACCCAGATTCCAAAGATGCTCAACGCACTTCAGAGCAGTTTGCCGCTGATATCCTTGGCGGTTCAAGCGTGAAGAACGAGAAGGGCGAGACATACTATATCCCAGCAGAGTTTTGTCCTGAGCAGCATTTCCACAAGCGTGGTGCCGTCTGTGCCGCACGTTCCTCCGATCAAGTTAATCCAGAGAAGAAGAGCAGCTCTTCGCAGTTCTATATTACATGGGGAAAATGGCCTACAGCACGTATGGCAGGCTCAGAAAAAGAACCCCTGCCATACTATCTTGAAGACATGCAGGCAGGAGTTCCTTATCTTGATGGAGAATACACCGTATTCGGAGAGGTCATACAAGGTCTCGACATAGTAGATCAGATACAACGTGCTACCGTTGATGAAAATGATCGCCCAATAGCCGACATCCGAATTAAGATATACTAAAGAATTTATCCGAGGCAGATGTTGTAAATCTCTGCCGTTACGTCAGGAGTGATAGGATAGAAGAATCCGAACTTCTCACCCTTGTTCTGGTGCAGACGACGTGTGAGTTCTGGAATATCAGGATTCTCTATACCTAACTCCTTGAAGGTCAGTGGCAGATGAAGATCATCATGAAGGAAAGCCTTAAAGCGGCGTATGCCTTCAATAGCAACAGCCTCATCTATTGTCTGACCTTCTGCCGGTGTTACCTCTGACTCCACAACATCGAAAACACGTTCTGCGAACTGACGAATACGAGCCGGATGGTGTTTTGCCATGAAGGTCATATACGAAGGCGTCACGACAGCAAGTCCTGCACCATGTGTAACATCATACATAGCACTTATCTCATGCTCTATCTGATGTCCGCTCCAGTCTTCCTCCACGCCAGGGCCGCAAGTACCGTTGTGCGCTACCATACCGCTCCACATGATATTTGCCCTTGCATCATAGTCCTGAGGATTGACGATTACCTTGCGACCTTCATTTACTATAGCCTTGATGACACCCTCGCAGAGTCGGTCGGCAACCTCAGTGTTTGGGGTATTGGTGAAGTAGCGTTCGAGGATGTGTACTATCATGTCGCAGATACCACTTGCCGTCTGCCACTCAGGAAGCGTCATCGTCAGCTCTGGATTCATGATTGAGAAGCGTGGACGAAGGATCATCGGGTGCTTGATACCAAGCTTCTGATGCGTCTTCTCGTTGGTTATGACGGCATTACCAGACCCTTCAGAACCAGCAGCAGGGATAGTGAGCACTACACCTAGCGACATGGTTTTCACTATTTTAGCCTTTCCGATAAAGAGATCCCAGAAGTCACCGTCAAGATATACTCCACAAGCTATTGACTTTACGGTATCTATTACCGAGCCACCACCAACAGCAAGGAGGAAGTCAACCTTCTCACTGCGTGCCAGTTCTATTCCCTCATAGACCTTTGCCTCTGTAGGGTTAGGGCGCACCCCTCCCATCTCTACGTATGCTACGCCAGCTTCTTCGAGTGACTTGAAGACTCTGTCGAGGAGTCCACTCTTGCGGGCACTGCCACCACCATATACTACGAGTGCCTTTGTGGCACCATA
Source organism: uncultured Prevotellaceae bacterium (assembly GCA_945831805.1). Taxonomy (GTDB): domain Bacteria; phylum Bacteroidota; class Bacteroidia; order Bacteroidales; family Bacteroidaceae; genus Prevotella. Next base: position 22,305 of record CAMADY010000032.1, on the reverse strand, counting down.
CTGCTTTGCAAGTTGTCCTACCTTCTGCTCTGTCTGCTTACCGAAGACAAACTGTGTAGGAGAGTAAAATTCAAAATCTGTCATTTTTATTATATAGTTAATTATTGAGTAGTTTCTCCACGTCAGCAATTATGCGCCTGTAGAGAGGGCATGAGAAGTATGCAAAGTTCTTCTTCAGCATATTTGGAATGTCGCTCTGCGCCTTCTGATATGCCGACAGTTCGTTCTGCATCTGAATGGTATGCACAGCCTTTGTCTTGATATCACGTTCGCGTTCATATCTCAGTTGGTCGCAGATACTATGCATAAGCGGTACTACGATGGTATCGAAGAGGTGATGTCCCTGAATGAACAAGTAGGTCGTCTCAGGTGTTACACCTAGATTCAGAAGCGAATCCTTCACTGCAAGATATTCCTCCTTCTTTCCCGGACATTTCTTGCGCAGTTCGTTGATCTTCAGATGGACTTTATTGCGCAACTTGTTGAGGGATGTCTGATAATCGGCCGGTCGCGAATGGCGTATAGAAACGATAGAGTTGAACTCCGTAATAGAGAAACGTCCGTAATCCCTATTGCGGTACATCATTATATTCCATACGAACAGAGGAAAGATGATACGGCTATATTCAGACAGAAAGTCCACAAAGTCGAAGGACCTGCGATCATTGAGAGTCACCATGACAGAAACCCCATGCAGTGATGGCGCATAGCACTGAAGATTCTCTATGGCGTAGGCGTAGGTATGTATGACGTATGGATTGCTAAGCATGAACTCCGACTCATAGGACTTTCCCTGCATAAGGTAGTCGTAGTCGGCATCTACGCAGGCTATCATATCGTGCCCTCCACCATTCTCCATCAACGACATGAGGGCTTGCTTCTTGCCCTTGCAGAGAGTGGAGCGTGAAGGTAGCATGACCTCAAAATAGCGTGTCTCATCCTCAAAGGCATCAAGCACCATTCTCCAGAACAGCACATCATCATAGCTCTCCACATAAGCCACGATACGCTTGCGTGAAGTCCTACTCTTCATTCTGTTAGCGGCAGAGATGTAGTCTGACGTTATGTAATGCTTCAGTGCCAAATCCTTAGATTACGTAAAAATCCTAAAAACCGTAAAATTGTAAAACTGTTAAAACGAAAAACCGTTAAAACCACAAAACCGAATCATACCGTTATGTCGCTGACCTCCGTCACCTTATCCATCCAACCGTCCATGATGACAGCCGGAGAGTGCGTAGTGAGGATTATCTGCACGTTAGGATTCAGCTGCATAATGATGCCGATGAGCTGCTTCTGCCACTCTATGTGGAGACTTATCTCCGGCTCATCCATGAAGAGAACGTATGGCTGCTGATCTTCCACAAGTACAGTAAGCAGTATGACGAGCATCTGCTTCTCTCCGCTTGACAACTGGTAAGGTGTCAGCACCTCTCCCATCTGAAGGAAACGAATCTCGTTTTCAGTGCGTATTATAGTCTTTGCGGTATCGGCAAATAGTTTATCCACAATATCATGGAACAACTGCTTGTTGTCAGACAGACACTGTGCAAGTAGCGGTGCATCCGGCTTTCCGCTCTGCAACATCTGTATGATGCGATTTCCGAGGTTCACCTGATAGTCGAGGTATCTGCGCTGAAGGTTGAAGAGCTGAAGGTCCAGTTCCGATGCCAGTTTGAAGTCAAGACGTGATACGAGTTCTGCATTTACCAACGGTCTGTCGAACGATCTCACCACATCGAATCTCAATGCATCGGCATCTGTAGGCATGAGGTCTAGCGTCACGCCTGTCTGTTCCAGCAACATCTGCAACTTCACATTGCTGCCGGACGGAGCAGAGAGAAGTGGTGTCACCACCTTATTTAATATAGTACTCTTTCCCACGCCATTGACGCCGCTGAGGATGTTGACGTGGCGATCGAGCTGCCACACTATGTGCTTTCTGCCACTCCAAAGAGATTCTATCTCTATCTTTTGTATATATTCTGCCTGTTTCATACCACAAATAAAACTAAACAACCAAACAACCAAACAACTAACAACCAAACCTCTCATGCCACTGACGGAAGATAGCAACACCTTCCTCTCCGAACTTCTTAAGCGAATGCTCAGCCTGTTCAAATGACTTCTTGCGGTCTAGCTTAGTTTTCGAGAAGAACTTGTCAGCATAGCATATTACCTTCTCTTCCATTGTCTCCGGCTGAAGATCCTCTTCCGGCAACGGCAGGTGCTGAGCCCTGATAGCCTCCACGGTAATACCCGTTCCGGTATGCCTTGCGCAAACCCTCGCCGCCTTCATGTATTCCTCTCTTTCCGTTATCCCCTCAGCATCGAGATATTCCTCTATCATCTTTGCGCCAAGAGTACCATGACAGATGTAAGGTTCTGTACCATAGCATGCTATGCCATCAGCATCGCACCTCACGATACCAATATCATGTAGCATGGCGGCTGCATATACAAAGTCCTCATCGGCATTCAGCTCTGGATGTCTGCGGCATATCTCCACCGCCATATCTGCCACCGCCTTGCTATGTAGCAGTAGTATATCCCTCAGCTTCCGGTTCTCGTCGGCAGGGAAGTAGTTGTCTATAATCTTCTGATAGTCAATCATTACCTTCAATCATCAATTTTCAATTATCAATTTGAAAACGCCTTTGGCCTCTTCCATTGTCTTCACCACGATATCAGCCCCAGTATCGGCAAGCTCCCTGTCGTCCAGCGGACCGGTGTTTACAGCAATAGTGAAGCATTTTGCTGCCACGGCAGCCTTTACTCCAAGCGGTGCATTCTCTATCACCACCGTCTGCCACGGCATCGTACCAGCCTTTCTCATTCCGGCGAGGTAAGGGTCTGGCTGGGGTTTACCACGCTTTACGTCAAGTGCAGTAACGATACATTGCGGATCTACGAGCCCGTCGAAATCAGCCAGTATGCGGTCTATGAGCACCTTCTGTCCACTACCCGTCACAATGCCTATCGTCATACTCTCAGCCTTCATCGTCTGCTGAAGGTCACGAACGCCCGGAATCATACTTGCCGGAGGAAACTGCGAAAAGTAATATGCCTTTCGGGCATACATTTCCAGAGCTTCCTCATCGGTGATATCCCTATTCTGCTGCGCCTTCGTCATCTTCTTTATTACCTCCACACCACGCATCCCCTCATATTGGAATGCCTCATACTCCGTCATCTTGATGTTGTAGTCCGCCATTGACCTGTGCCATGAAAGTGCGTGGTTAGGCATGGAGTCATAGAGCACGCCATCCATATCGAAGAGTGCCGCCTTTGGCTGAAGGCACGAGAATCCGTGACGCTCCCTGTAACGCGCTACCGCTTCAAGCATCTGTTCTTTTGTAACCTCCATCAGCCTAATCTCCAAGAGCTTTTGTCAGCATCTTTCGCGTACTGCTCCATTTGCTGCCATCCTTCCACATCAGGTCGTTAATCTTCCATTGTCCATCCTCCCTGATGATTTCCACCTGGATGTCGCGCTCCCCATTATCTTTTATTACGACATTGGCGAGTGCTTTGTCCTGACCTGTCATAATCACATCCTTAACCTCCACCTGAGGGTTCTGATAGTCCTGCGCCATAACCCACAGGTCCCAGTCGAGAATCAGTCCATCGGTAGCCTGCTCCAGCTTATGCGTCCTGCGTATAAGCTCCTGGAACGAATTGGAATAGAAGATTTTTGATAAATCAACATTATTATTCTTATTGTTTGCGTAAAGAGCCATGGCCTTTGTGTACATGCTCTGCACCACCTCACGGATTTCCACTGTATGATCCTGTACCGTATGGTCTTCCGGCTGCAACTCTTCCGATTCCACTTCAACCTGCGACTTCGTCTCCACACCTTCCGGTGCGTTACTGCTGCTCTTTGAACCACAAGCTGCAACCATGACTGCGATTACTGCTATTACAAGATAGATATTAAACTTTTTCATTTTTATTATTGATTAAATAGTTACCATCCAAAGTCTGATAGTTCAATGCAAAGTTATACATTTATTCTCAAACAGCAAAAAATATTGCCGATTATTTTCATTTAATCACATTTTTTTGTACCTTTGCAGCAAAATCATAAACACCACAACGACTATGAATAGATTTTTCGCTATAATCTCGGCACTAATCTGTGCCGCAGCAGTCTCCGCACAGACACCTTTTTCTTATAAGGGCACATCCCTCACATCCGGCGAGCACTGCCTATACGTCAACAGCACGCAGAAGACGAAGGAGAAGGCCTACACCTTCCATACCGTCAACGAAGCGCTCAGCTTCGCACAGCGCTATGCCACCGACTCCCTTACGTCAACGGCAATCTACATCGAGCCGTCGGTATATTGGATTGACGATCCCGACGACAAGACCAACCGCGTGCCATATGCAGGTGATGCCGCACCTTTCGGCCTGAAGCTGAAACTTAACAACGTCCGCATGATAGGTCTTTCAGAAAACCCGGAGGATGTAGTGCTGGCTTGCAACAGGGGTCAGACGCAGGGTGCCGACGGCAATTTCACGATGCTCTATATCAAGGGCAACAACATCTCCGCAGAGAATCTGACCTTCGGAAACTACTGTAATGTTGACCTCGACTACAAACTGAATCCGAAGCTCAACCGCAGGAAACGCAACGAAGCCATAGTACAGGCACAGCTCGTTATCTGCAGCGGTAGGAACTACACCGTCAACAACTGCCGTTTCATCTCACGACTCAACCTCTGTCCCTTTGCCGGAGCAGACGATATAACCTTCGAGAAGTCTTATTTCGAGTGTACCGATGATGCCCTTGCCGGCAATGCACTATACAAAGACTGTAGTTTCACCTTCTATTCAAGTAAACCTTTCTATACATCTGGAAATAAAGGCACTAAGTTCGTCAACTGCGACATCTACTCTAAGGTCAGCGGAACGCAGTATCTCACAAAGGTGACGAGCCTTGTGGAGATGGAGAACTGCCGCTGGACCAGCGATGACAAGAACCTCAAGATAGAATGGTCTAGGAAGCCCGACCCACGCTTCGCATGCAAGACAAGCGGCTGTACCCTTAATGGAAACCCACTCGACATTCCAACCCCTACAGAGGCGCTGCCTTTCGTTCTTCCAGCAATGCCAATAGCATGGCAGGACCTCATCATTCCTGGCCGTTGGACGATGGATGCCTTTAAGCCTATCGACACCATGCAGTATTCTTGGAAACCCGAGATTGCCAAACCAGCGTGGGGCTACTGCGAGGGCGAGGACGGAGCCGAGGGCTCATGGGGCATCGTACAGATACAGAAAGGTGCCCGCATGATGTTCACACCAAAGAACGAGACCGACAACTTCACCAAGCAGCAATGCATCGTAACCCTCGACCCATGCAAGAGTGCCGGACAGGGCTTCGGCTCTGCCACCGGACAGTATCTCGACATCTGCCTCAAGTTCAACACCCGCACGCTTTCAGGCTACGGCATACGCTTCGTCCGCACCCCTGACAAGGATCACTCCGTAGAGGCATACCTTGTGGAGTATATGGACGGCAACGTCTTCCGCATCGGCAAGCGCTATGACTGCCAGCTCTTCCGCGCAGGCTGCGTTGTAGATATGAAGATCGTCGGAGAGGATTTCACCACCACCGTCAGCAACACTCAGCATCCGGAGATTCCTGCCATGACGCTTACAGAGAAGGTAACGCCAAACACCTACGGAGGCTTCCACCTTCAGCATACCGGCTCTACAGGTGCATCGGCAACAGTCATCAAGTCCATAAAGCTCATTCCATAATCAGGGCTTAAAAAGTCTATAAAGCTCATTCCGCAGCAATGATTTCCAAAGCTAAGATAAAATACATACACTCCCTCGAACAGAAGAAGCACCGCAAGGCAGAAGGTGCCTTCGTAGCAGAAGGTCACAAGAGCGTCGGCGACCTCCTGCTTGCCGGTCATAAACCGCTGACAATCGTAGCGACAGAGGAGTGGAAAGCTCCATGCCCGCTGCCATCGTCAACAGAGTTACTCACCGTCAGCGACGAGGAACTGCGCAAGGCGAGCCTCCTGGTCCATCCCCAGCAGGTCATCGGCATATTCCCTACCCCGCAAGATAAGCAGCTACCCTCCGCCGAACTACTTACAAAGGAGCTATGCCTATGCCTCGACGGCGTTCAGGACCCCGGAAACCTCGGCACCATAATACGCACCGCCGACTGGTTCGGCATCAACACCATCATCTGCAGCAACGAGACCGCCGACGCCTATAACCCGAAGGTAGTACAGGCTACGATGGGATCCATTGCGCGCGTACATATTATATATTGTAACCTTCCGGAATACCTTCGCAGCCTACCTGATGACATTCCCATCTATGGCACACTCCTTGACGGCAAACCGCTATACTCCGCCCCCCTCTCCTCCAACGGCATCATCGTCATGGGCAACGAGGGCAATGGAATCTCGGAAGAGGTGCGGGGACTTCTCACCCACCACCTCCTCATACCGCCCTACCCTGCCGACAACAAGACGGCAGAAAGCCTCAATGTAGCCATCGCCACTGCCATAATATGTGCAGAATTCAGAAGAAAGAGTTAATTTGTGTTAATAACAACAATTTAATACAATAATTCTATTTGAACAAAAGAATATTTTTTGTAATTTTGCAGAAAATACATACTGGTAACCCTATCAGCAAACATCCAAAACAAAAGAAAACAACACGCCTATGGCAGGAAAAATATTCATAGCACTATCACTCACCATTGCTCTATGCATGACTCCATTCATTCAGCAGGAGGCATCAGCACGCATCGAGCTCAGCGAGCTTGAGGTACAGCAGCCAAAGATCGTGCAGTACGGCAAGACCATCATCATTTCCGGTGCAATGGGAAAGAGCGTTACTATCTACAACCTTATCGGTGTGGAGATAATGACTGTACGCATCGACTCACAGGAGAAGCGTATAGACCTCAGCAACCTCGGCAAGGGCATCTACCCTGTAAAGGTTGGCAACATCACAAAAAAGATACACCTCGGAGGACATTAAGTGGACGAGCAGCAGTTACTACTCCGACTTAGAGACGACAGTAACACAAGAGAGAGAGCCTTCAGGGAACTTGTGGAGCAGTATAGCGAGCAGTTATACTGGACGGTCCGCCATATTGTCGGCACACATCAGGATGCCGACGATGTGGTGCAGAATGCGTTTATAAAGATATGGAACAAACTTGAGGACTTCCGTGGAGAATCAAAGCTGAGTACCTGGTTGCACCGCATTGCCGTCAACGAGGCACTTGACCATATACGCAGGGAAAAGAAGCACCAGAACGACGACGGTGACACTACGGAACTAAACAAATCGTTCGCTGACACCTATTTCGACGGCGACGAGGCAGAACGAATGCTTCGAGAAGCCATGGAGACACTGCCCCCGGCACAGAGAGCCGTATTCTCGCTGAAATACTTTGAAGACAAACCATACAAAGAGATATCCGAGATTCTCGGTACATCAGAAGGAGGCCTAAAGGCAAACTACCACTATGCGGTAGAGAAAATCAGGAAATACCTTACAACACACTAAAAAGACTTTTTTTCTTTCACTTTAAACCATCGTGATGTGCGATGCGTCAAAAAAGTAAGAAAATTAAATAATTATGACAGAAAAGAAGACGATAATCGACACACCTTACACTGACAAAGGTGCCTACAAAGTACCCGAAGGCTACTTCGCAGCCCTCAACCAGCGCATCATGGACAATGTGCAGGTCAACGGCAAACAGAAGAAGGCAAAGTTCGTGGCAATGCCAAGATTTCGCGATGCCGTGGCAGCATGCTTCGCCGCCATCATCATGGGTGGTGCTGCAACGGCCTACCTCCACCATGCCGATATTGAGGCACAGGATACGGCTGCTGCCAAATCAAAGAAAGACATGCGCAACATACCTACCAAGCATTATGCTGACACCCAGAAGGACTACAACGAGCAATGCATGGAGTACGTAATGGTTGACAAGGACGATATGTTCGCGTACCTCATTGACGAATAAGACCAATACGTTCGCGTACATCATTGACGAATAAGACAAGCCAAGGCCTGTAAAATACAGAATCAAAAAGTAAAAGGCAAAAGAATGAAGAAAATTATACTTTACATTTTTCTCGTTGCCTGTTCGCTGACAATAAGCGCACAAGGCAAGTTCGATCCAAAACGCTTCACGAGAGATCAGGAGGCCTTCATCACCAAGCACGCCAAACTCTCACAGCAGGAAGCCGCCGCTTTCTTCCCACTCTTCCGTGAGATGCAACAGAAGGCGCGACCACTCTTCAAGAAACAGCGCGACCTTGTCCGCCGCAACCCACAGAACGACAGCGAGGCCATCAGCACCATCAACGAGATTGACGAAATAGACCTTCAGCTCCGAAAGCTTCAGCAGCAATACCACAAGAAGTTCTGCAAGGCTATCGCCCCTATGAAGGTTCACAGCTGTCTGAGGGCAGAGGAAATCTTCAAGCACAAGACGATGGAGCGCATGGCGCAGAGAAACACCCCAAGGGGCGGCAAGAACAAGTAGTCCTTTCTTCAGGGACAATCCTACCCTAGGGGCAGAATAACATACGAACATACAGATAATAAATCCCCACTTACTCTTAAACATAACAAATCCCCACATACTCTTAGACATAGAGTGTGTGGGGATTTTTCTTAGGGGACTAGGGGTGTCCTAGGTAATCCTTAACCAAATTATCGTGGATGGTAGTTACTTCAGCTTCGGTTTCAGCTCATCAGGAGAATCGTTGGTGTACATATTCACCTCGCCAGCAACCTTCGTGAAGAGGTCTGATATCTGTTGGCGGTCGATATCCCATTGTGGCTGGAAGTGGGCAGCATGCATATACTGAAGAATAGACTTGCGCATCTGTCGCGCCACAAGGCGGTTGTCGAGGTTATTGGTGATGTCCATGGTAGTCATCATCAGACGGCCATGCCCTACCCTCGCCTCAAAGAGCATGCCTATCTTGCGCGACACGAACCATGTGTCGATGCTCTGCACGAGAGGCTGGAAGTCCTGCGGAAAGTCCGTGAACTGCATCACCTGAGCCTTGTTGACAAGTTCCCACCACTGAAGGTCGGAGTGATAGTCCGTAGGGAAGTTGCCGAATACCGGATGCGTGCTGTCAACATAGATACCGGTGGTATGTGGCGGACGCATCTTGAACCATGACGTGTTCCAGAAGACAGGAGTGAAGAACTGCTTCACCTCACGGCCGTAACTCACCTTTCCTGCAGCACAGATGAGCACCTTGCCGCCCTTCTTCAGCTGCTTGTCCGCCTGGGCATCGAGAGAGTCTGTGACGTAGATATTGTCAACGAAGAAGGTACCATGGCGCTTGCCTGCCTTGACCTTGTAGCCCATCGCCGTGAGGTCGTCGGCAGCAGGTTTGCCGCTCTGCGGATAAACCCAGAAGTCCCAGTGGTTGCGAGCCTTCGTGCCAGGGATTGATACGGAGAGAGTATATTTGCCCGCCTCCGTTATTTCATTGAGAGGCACGGAGATATGTCCGAGTTCTATATTCTGACCTATAGGCAGTTCCCTTGCCTCCAGCTTACCCGAAGCGTATGGCGCCATCTCCTGCAGCGTCATGAGAGGACCCTGCTTCTTCGGCTCACGCTTTATCTCCCATACAGGTGCCACGGCCTTTATAGCCTCATCGGAATACTGCGATAGCTCTATGTCTGCCTCAAAGGTCTCGCTGCTGCTGTACGTAAACTTCTTTATCCTTGCAAGCGGAACGATCTGCGAGCAGTATTCGCGGAACTCTGGTGCAGAGACGTAGCCCTTCTCGTCGAAGAAGACGTCGGTGAGGCCAACGAGTGCCGTTCCCTGGCCCGAATAATCGTTCAGCGAAAGAAGCTGGAAGCCAGCATAGTCCGGTGTGCGCAGATGGCGTTCTATCTCATATTTATAGCAGAGTGTCTGCAGTTTTCCCGAAGCCATAAGGAACTTCTCCGACATCTTTTCCATGCCGTTGTCCTTCAGCAAATCCCTGAAGATGTCAAAGTTATACGCCTTGTTGACACCAGTGTATTTCTTCGTTTCCTTGAAGTTAGGGAATGCGCACCACTGACCCGTCTCATGGCTGACGAATGGGAAAGTGATAGTAGTGTTCGGCATGTCCTTGCCGTTGTAGGTATGCACCTTATCGTAAAAGTTCACGACGGACTCTGGAGCCTTGCTGTTCCACTCGTTGAGCCCCCTGGCGCCAGCCTTCACGGCATACTCCACCTTCGGCTGCCATGCCCATCCGCCACCAACGGAGAATCCGCAGTTGAGGTGTCGTGGGTCGTAGGCTGCTATCTTTGGAGTCATCTCGTTGCTCCACTTCACCCAGTTGCCGGCAGGTTCGTTGCCGAAGGCAAAGAATGTGAACGACGGATGGTTTCCGTAGGTGTCCATGATGCGCACCGCCTCCTGGTAGAGGTATTTGTCGATGAACTCCCCGCGTCCGAGCTTCACGCCGTGGTTAGGCCATGACGGACCCTCCGGCTGAAGGTAGAAGCCCATGAGGTCGGCAGCAAGGAACGCAGCCTCCGGTGGACAGTAGGTATGGAATCGCATGTGGTTCAGTCCCCACTTCTTGCAAGTTTCGAAGAGCTTCATCCACGAGTCGAGGTCTGTAGGAGGATAGCCCGTCAGCGGGAAGCAGCAGTTCTCCACCGTACCGCGCAGCTGCACCGGACGGTTGTTCACGTAGAACGCCTTGCCGCGAGCCTCTATCTTGCGCATGCCGAAGAACGTCTCGTCGATGCTCTTGCGGTTCTTCGTCTCCACCTCAACGGTGAGGCGGTACATCTGCGGACAGAATTCATCCCACAGCAGCATTTCGTCGCCCATCTCAAGTGGTATCTCTACCTCGGTAGGCTGTGAGGCGCGTAGGGTTACGGTCAGCGGCTTCGTCACTATCACATGGCGCTTAGCGGTGTTGAACGACTCTGCCGTCAGCACTACCCTGGCCTTCGAACCGTCCACACGGTTGCTGCCGCCGAGCTGCAGTTTCACGAGAGCCTTACGGTTATCAACGTCCGGAAAGACCTTCACGCCATCGACAAACGTCATCTCGCGAAGCTCTATCTTTCCTACGATGCCATTCCAGTTGCCCTGCGTCTGGTCAGTCACGGAGTGTGAGTCCTTGCCCACATTGGCTACCTCCAGCCGGTTATCCACACAGATGGTGATGGTGTTCTCGCCTACGCGGAGACCGTTGTCCTTGCTTACGTAATACACGTGAGGCACGGAGAGGGTGTTCACCATATCGTCGTCATAGCCCTGGCTGCCGATACGCCTGCCGTTGATCCACACCGACGTGGCGGTATGGGGACGCTCCAGGAAGAGCACGTAGCTCACCGCCTCGCCGTTCTTGTATGCTATGCGGTCGATGTTGAACGTGCGGCTGTACCACGCCTTGCCGACGTAGTATTTCTGCGGAGTGAGGAAGAACGGCACCTTCACCTTGCCCTCCTGACGGTATTTCTCCATGTAGGGATTGCGGTAGTAGCTGGAGTCGTAGAGGCCTCCCGTCCACTGCGTGTTGACCGTGATGTCGTCGCCCTTCATACGCTCCGGCATGGAGCCCGGCAGCTGTATCCTGTCCGTGAAGACATGCCCAGACATGTACCACTGGCTGCTGACACCCGTATTACTGCGGTCTATCTGGAACGACCACTCGCCACTCAGGTCAATGGTCTTCTGACCGTTGAACAGCTGCGTAACCTTCTGGGCGCTGCCTGCCACAGAAAGCATTAGCAATAGTATTGCAAGAATCGATTTCCTCATTATATTATAACTTTCCGTTTTTCACTTTCCATTTTTCACTTTCCATTTTCCACTTTCCATTTTCCTCACCTCGTCTCGACAAGTCTGAAACCCATGTCAGGAGTTACAGAGATCAGCGAGTTGTCCTGTCGGAACGTCACGCGGCAGTAGTTGTCAAGACTGTTCCAGCTGCCTCCTCGGATAACGTGGTAGTCGCCCTTTCGCGGACCATGCGGATTACGCAGGTCGTTGCCCTCGTAGGGCGCATAGAAGTCGGAGCAGTACTCCCACACGTTGCCCGTCATATCGTAGATACCCAGCGCGTTAGGCTTCAGCGAGCCCACCGTGTGCGGATGGCGGTTGCTGTTGTCGGCATACCATCCCACCATCTCCAGGCTGTCATCGCCGGAATAGTTGGTAGCAACGGCTTTCTTACCGCCTCGCGCTGCATACTCCCACTCCGCCTCCGTAGGCAGACGGTAGTGGCGACCCGTCTTCTTGTTCAGGCGCTCTATGAATACCTGCACCTGGTTCCACGTAACGTTGAACATCGGATAGTTGGCGTTCTTGCTCGTTGTGGATTTTACGTTCTCCATCACGGCGCGCCATTGTCCCTGCGTCACCTCGTACTTTCCTATCGAGAAGCTCGACAGCGTAACCTTGCGGACAGGCTTCTCGTCGGCATCGGCATCCTTGCGGTCGCTGCCCATTAGAAACGTGCCACCCTCGACGTGTACCATAGGTATCTCGAAGTTGCTGTCAACGACAGATACCTCCTCCTGTGGAGCCGTCGATAGCGTATCGTTGTGCAGCATCTTCACGCCAGCCACGATGCTGAGGAACGCCATGACGATAGCGAAGCTCATCCACTTCCAGCGGTCGTCATGATTCTCCTGAGGGAAGAGTTGCTCGTCGTCAACCCTCGGCAGCATCTCAAGGAACTGCTCGACGGTCTTCAGACGCTTCGCGATGGTTGGTTCCATAGCGGCCTTGATGGCGTCGATACTCTTCTGCGACACCTTCTTCTTGACGAGAGGCATGGTGGAGAGACCTCTGTTCAAGACCTCCACGGCGGTGTCAGGCACCTGTGCCGTGAGAAGCTTGTAGTACGTGGCACCGAGAGCATAGACGTCTATCTGTGGCGAGAATTCCTGCTCCCTGTTGCCGTCAGCCTGCTCCAGCGGTGCATAGCCCGACGTACCCACGCCGAGGTTAGCGCTCGACTCTGCCTCGCCCGTGCTGACGTATCGCTTGGCTAGTCCGAAGTCAATGAGTTTCAGTGTGTTGGTACTCTCCGAACGCATTATGTTCGCAGGCTTCACGTCGAGGTGTAGCATCTTGTTGGCATGGAGGTACATCAGTGCAGAACCGATGCGGCGTATGCAGCCGATGGCCTCCTGCTCAGGCAGTCCTCCGCGAGCCATCACATAGTCGTTGAGCGTACCGTCGGGGAGGTACTCCATGGAGTAGTAGATGGTATTGTTTGCCTCGAACACCTCCAGCACCCTCACGATGTTCGGATGCGAGAGCATGGCGAGCTTCGATGCCTCACGGCGGAACTTGTCGGAGAACTGCTTCACCTTCGACTCTGGTGCTATCTCGATGAGCTCGCCGCCGTCGCGCTTCATGTCGTTGTGCATAAAAAACTCCTTCAGCGCCACCTTCACACCCGTGTGTATCGTGCCCAGCTGTCCCTGCATCGACACGTTCGTCGTCACGAGGTATGTTATGCCGAAGGCACCATGTCCGAGCACCTTCTCTATATGGTACGTGTAGTTCTCGCTCTTCAAGACAGTGCCAGGCGACAGCGCATCGTTGTGGTTCTGACCCTCGGTGTTGATGACGTTCTCCACCCTCACGATGATGGCGGTGTGGTTGTCGCGGTTGCGGATACACTCATGGAGTATCTGCTGCGCTCTTTCCACGTCGTCGTAGTTCGGGTCAGTGAGGAGTGTGCACAGCGCATCGTCATCCATCCTCTCAAAGATGCCGTCGGTGCAGAGCATGAAGATGTCGCCCGGCTGGATGTCCGTGATGTGGTTTATCTCTACCTCCGGACGATAGTGCCTCGACGAGGTCATGGAGCGCGAGAGGATATGCTTCTGGTTCGAGTTGCGAGCCTGGCTGACGGTCAACTGACCATTGTGCAGCATGTCGTTGACCATAGTGTGGTCCTCCGTGCGGAACATTATCTTTGCCGGCTGGTTCTTCCTTGCCGGACGGAACTGATACACCCTGCTGTCACCGATATGCGCCACCGTAGCACCCTTCGCATGAAACTTCAGCAGCGTCATCGTAGTGCCCATCTTCTTCACCTCAGTAGGGTCGTCCTGCGCAATGAGTGCGTCAAGTGCCTCATCAACAGCGTTCTGCACCATATCGTCGTTGAACGCACCCTCCAGCGACACCGACCTTAGTATTGCCTTACTCATCGTCTCGGTCACGATGCGGCTCGCCACCTCGCCCCTGGCATGACCGCCCATACCGTCGCAGACAATGAACAGGCGGTCGTCCGTATGCGGCGTACCGTCGTAGTAAGCCTTTTCGCGGGCGACACCCTTTTTGCCGCTCCCCCTGAGGGCTTTACCCTCATATTGGCACGCATCGATGAACGGCGGATAGAAACTATCCTCCTGGTTCGACCTGTATCCAAGGTCCTGAAGTGCGTATGCGTTGAGTATATAGTTCATGAGTAGATATTATTTCCTTTCCTTTGTGAATGCAAAGTTACAAAAATAAATTGAATTATGCAAATTTTAGAGAGGAAATGTTGTTGACGGCAGAAGACAAGAAACAGAGTAACAAAAAGTGTAAGCTCTTGATAATATGCCTTTTACAAAAAAAATACTTTTTTTTCTTTATCTTGTAAATACGCGCAGGCGTAGTATAATAAAAAAGGTATATACAGATTGTAACAACCTCTCTTTTAACAATATACAAATTCACCATAAGAACAAAAAAAAGGTACAAAATAAAGGTAAGCACAACTTGTGACTTTTCCTGAATTAGGCTGACAATTTTCTGAATTCAGTTGACATTTTCCTGAATTCGGTTGACAATTTATTAACAAATCGACGGTTTTCGTGACACTTTCCTAAGGCGGCTGACACTTTTCAGAAAGAATTTACAGCAACACTATCCCTAACGATATAGTTTTAACATATTTTTGTACACCAATGTGAATAGATGTTAATTATACAACACTTCCAAACAGGTAAAAACATCAGAAACAGGTCATTTTTAGCGTTGTAACCATCTATATTTCAAAGTGTTGCAATAAGTATCTAATTACACTGTAAAAGCTATCTAATTAGAGTGTAATCACTATGCTTTTACAGTGTAATTAGATACTTATTACAACGCAACATGATAGCGATTGTAAATCACTATTATAAACAAATGTTAACGTCATTTGCCAGTATCAGCAATTTTTCGTAACTTTGCATATCAAACAATAAGAAAGGGGGCTGCCCCCACAATAAATAAAGCAAACAACTAAGCAACTAAAACATGACCGATACAAAGCCCATACTCAAGGACATCACGTTTCTGAACCTCATGCAGAAGCGTATATTCAACGTCCTCATCATTGCAAACCCATACGACGCCTTCATGCTTGAAGACGACGGAAGGGTAGATGAGAAGATTTTTTCGGAATACATGAAGCTGGGACTGCGATACCCACCTTCCTTCACGCAGGTCTCGACCATCGAGGAGGCCGACGAGGTGATGAAGAAGGCGAAGTACGACCTCGTAATCTGCATGCCAGGCAACAGGGACAACGATGCCTTCGACGTGGCACACAAGGTGAAGGAGATGTACCCTACCCTGCCATGCGTCGTACTCACGCCGTTCTCACACGGCATCAGCTCGCGCATGCAGGACCTCGACCTGAGCATCTTCGACTACGTCTTCTGCTGGCTCGGCAATACGGAGCTCATACTCTCCATTATAAAGCTGATAGAGGACCGCATGAATATCGAGAACGATACGAAGGAGGCGGGCGTAAAGTGCATACTCTTCGTTGAGGACTCCATAAGGTTCTACTCATCCATACTACCAAACCTCTACAAATACGTCCTCACGCAAAGCCTTAACTTCGCCACGGAAGCGCTTAACTCTCAGGCGGAAATGCTGCGCATGCGCGGTCGTCCAAAGATTCTGCTGGCACGTAACTACGAGGAGGCGTGGACGCTCTACGAGAAGTACAAGGACGACATGCTCGGCGTCATCAGCGACTGCCGCTATCCGCATAACGGCGAGATAGACCCTCAGGCAGGTCTGAAACTGCTGGCGGAAATAAGAAAGCAGGACGAATACTTGCCGCTGCTGATGGAGACATCGGAGCCGGACGTGGTGTGCAAAACACCGGGCGTGCGCATCCTCGACAAGAATTCCAAGAAGCTGAGCGTGGATCTGAGGAACAAGCTCGCATCGCACTTCGGATTCGGAGACTTCTACTTCCGCGACCCGAAAACGAAGGAGGTGGTGAAGGTGGTGAAGAACCTCAAGCAGCTGCAGAACTGCGTCTTCGAACTGCCGGACGACGTCATGTCGTACCACGTAAGGCACAACCACATATCACGCTGGCTTGCGGCTCGCGCCATATTCCCCGTCAGCGAGTTTCTGAAAGGTATAACGTGGCACAAGTACCCTGACGTGCAGATTCACCGACAGTTCATCTTCGACGCCATAGTGCAGTACCGACACATGAAGAACCTCGGTGTGGTGGCAGTGTTCAACAAAGACCGATTCGACTCATACTCACACTTCGCACGTATCGGTGACGGTTCGCTCGGAGGCAAGGGAAGAGGTCTGGCATTCCTCGACAACATAGTGAAGAACCACACCGAGCTGCACCAGTTCGAGAACGTGAAGATACAGATACCGAAGACCGTGGTACTGTGTACTGATATCTTCGATAAATTTATGGACAGCAACAAGTTGTGGAGGGTTGCTTTATCTGATGCTTCAGACCAGGAGATACTCAACGCATTCCTCGACAGTGAGCTGCCGGACTCTCTGCGCGATGACTTCAGCACGCTCATCGAGGCAACGAAGAAACCGCTGGCGATACGTTCGTCATCGCTGCTGGAGGACTCGCACTACCAGCCGTTTGCTGGTATCTACAGCACGTACATGATACCTTACAACGAGAACCGCGAGCTGATGCTGAAAGACCTCTCGAAGGCTATCAAGAGCGTATATGCGTCGGTTTATTACCGCGATTCGAAGGCGTACATGACGGCAACGCAGAACGTCATCGACCAGGAAAAGATGGCGGTGATTATACAGGAGGTCGTAGGCAAGTACTACGGCGAGCACTACTACCCGAACATCTCGGGCGTGCTACGATCGCTGAACTACTATCCGGTAGGCGACGAAAAGGCTGAGGAGGGTATTGCATCGCTTGCCCTCGGACTCGGGAAATACATCGTCGATGGTGGTCAGACGCTGCGTGTCTCTCCGGCACATCCGGCACAGGTGATGCAGATGTCGGAGCTGGAGATAGCACTGCGCCAGACGCAGACGATGTTCTACTCGCTACACTCGGGTGAGATAGGCAAGGCGTTCTCCGTGGATGACGGTTTCAACATTGAGAAGCGCCGCGTGAAGGAGGCTGACGAGGATGGCTCGCTGCAGTTCATAGCATCGACATTCGACCCTTACGACCAGATCATACGTCCGGGACTCTACGATGGCGGACGCAAGATAATTTCGTTCAACGGCGTGCTTGAGCAGGGGGTCATTCCGCTGCCGGAGATAATGCAGATGTCGCTGCAGCTCGGCGAGGACGAGATGAAGCGTCCGGTGGAGATAGAGGTGGCGTGCAACGTGCATCCGGACAAGACGGCATCGTTCTACCTGCTGCAGATAAGGCCTATCGTTGACTCGAAGCAGCTGCTCGACGAAGACCTGCTGGAGGTGCCGGACGAAGACTGTCTGCTGCGTAGCCATAACTCCCTGGGACACGGCATCATAGAGGGTGTTCGCGATGTTGTCTATGTAAAGGTGGACGACAGCTTCACGGCAAGCAACAATCCGCTGATTTCGGACGATGTGGACATGCTGAACGACAAGTTCCTGGCAGGAAACATTCCGGGACACGAGGGCAAGGAAGGCATTGTGCCGTACGTGCTGATAGGTCCGGGAAGATGGGGCTCAAGCGACTCCTGGCTCGGCATTCCGGTGAAGTGGCCGAACATTTCGGGCGCAAAGCTCATCGTGGAGGAGATACTGCCGAACTGCTACGTTGATCCGTCGCAGGGTACGCACTTCTTCCAGAACCTCACATCGCTCGGAGTGGGATATTTCACCATCGACGTGAACCACGACCGCGAGATGAACCCCGTGAAGGGACGCTCTTACGGACAGGCGGAACTGGAGATTCTGAACCGCGAATATCTCGACTCGCTGCCTGCCGTACACGAGACGAAATTCATACGCCACGTGCAGCTCCCTGACGCATACATCATAAAGATGGACGGTATGAAGCAGGAGGGCGTGTTCTGTAAAGCGAAGACTGAGAAGAGTGAAGAGTAAAGACTGCGAACTGCGAAGAGTAAAGACTGCGAACTGCGAAGTCCGCTAAGACGGCGTGAAATGTTTACAAATCATAAAACGGAGTCGTTAGATGGTAAAAAAGTCTTAAACTGTCAGTGATTGTTATAAATAGGTTAAAAATATTTTCGTACCTCGTTTTTTCTACATATCTTTGCATTAACAAAACCGAAAGTATGAAGAATATACACCTTTTATTATTAGCCTTATTGGCCATAACATCTTGCACGAAATATAATATCAGTGGCTCTTCGGACGTTGCTGACGTGGACGGACGCATGCTCTTCCTCAAAGCTATAGGCAGCGAGGGAGTAGAGAATATCGACTCCTGCGACATTGTTCACGGCAAGTTCAAGTTCTCAGGACCGCTGGACTCCGTGAAGGTCGTGATGCTGTATATGGACCAGATTGCGGTGCTGCCTGTCGTCCTTGAGGAGGGCGACATTACCGTGAGTGTCAACGGACAGCAGCAGGACTGTAAGGGTACGCCGCTGAACGACTCGCTGACATCGTTCAACAAGCGATATAACCAGATTCTCGCAATGCTGGAGGACTTGTCGCACGAACAGAACCAGGCTATCATGAACGGTGAGGACCTGGAAGTAGTCAACCATAGGTTGGCGGCAAAGGAGCAGCAACTGATGCTTCAGGAGGATAAGCTCATCAACTCGTTCATCTCCGAGAACTTTGACAACTGCCTCGGACCGTTCGTCTTCCAGCTTGCAACGGAGAACTACGAGTACCCTGTGCTCGCTCCATGGATAGAGGCGCTGATGAGTAAGGCTACGGATAACTTCAAGAACGCCACATACGTGAAGGAATACATGGAGGCGGCAAAGCATAATCAGGATGTCATGACGGGCGTAGCTGAGGTGCAGCCACAACTGCCACAGCAACCGCTAAGCAATGCTCCTACTCCTAACGAGATGGCACAGCCACAGGAATAACAGAACTTGGGACTGCTGATAGCGCCAAGGCTTCTTAAACTTCAAAAAATTCTGATGAAGACACTTATAAAGAACGGAACAATCGTAAACGAGGGCAAGCAGCAAAAGGCTGACATCCTCATCGTAAACGACAGAATAGAAGAGATTATCTACGAAGGAACCTGCAACGATGCTGGTTCCTTCTATAGCGTTATAGATAAGCAGAACGCGGAGAAATGCGACTATAACATTGATGCGGAGGACTATGACCGTATCATCGATGCGAAGGGTTGCTACGTGTTGCCTGGCATTATTGATGCGCATGTGCATTTCCGCGAGCCTGGACTGACACACAAGGCGGACATGGAGTCCGAGAGCAGGGCTGCTGCATACGGTGGCGTGACGTCTGTCTTCGAGATGCCAAACACCAATCCGCAGACTACAACCCTTGAGGCACTCCACGCCAAGGAGGAGATGGCAAAGGACCGCATGCACGTGAACTACGCATTCTTCCCTGGTGCTACGAACGACAACATCGAGGAACTGCGCAAGCTCGACAGGCATAGCGTGCCGGGCATAAAGCTCTTCTTGGGGTCTTCGACCGGCAACATGCTCGTTGACAAGGGGCAGGCACTGGAGGATATCTTCCAGCTGGCATCGAAGATGAACATGCCGCTGATGGCACATTGTGAGGATACGGAGACCATAAACCGCAACATGGCGTACTACAAGGAGAAGCTCGGTACGGAGGATCCTGCGGTGACGTATCATCCGCTGATAAGGGATTGGAAGGCATGCTATAAGTCTTCTGCATTCGCAGCAGAGCTGGCACGAAAGCATAACACACGCCTACACATTGCACACCTCACGACAGAGGATGAACTCTCACTCCTAATGCACAACGCAACACTCGATGTACCTGCTGAAGGTTGTGCACAGATCACGGGTGAGGCAAAGCATAACGAAGCTCGGATTACGGGTGAGGCAACGGTGGCACATCTGTTATTCTCCGTATGCGACTACGACACCCTCGGCGCACGCATAAAGTGCAACCCTTCGGTGAAGTCTATCAACGACCAACTGGCACTACGCAAGGCTTTGGCAGACGGCACCCTCAGCACTATTGGCACAGACCATGCGCCACACACACTCGAAGAGAAGCAGGGCGGAGCGGCAAAGGCGATGTCGGGAATGCCAATGATACAGTTCTCGCTCGTGGCTATGCTCTCGATTGTTGATGAGGGAGATCTGTCCATAGAGCAGATGGTTACACTCATGGCACACAACCCTGCAAGGCTCTTCTCCGTCAACGAGCGAGGTTTCCTCCGCAAGGGCTACAAGGCGGACATCGCAATAGTGAAGCGCGAGGACACCCCATGGACCGTAACAAAGGACGTGATACAGAGCAAGTGTGGATGGAGTCCGCTGGAGGGACAGTCCTTCAACTGGAAGGTTAAAGGCACCATCATCAACGGAAAGCTCGTCTTTGACGGCTCATCCTTCGATAACGCATCACGCGGCGAACACATCACTTTCAGATAACTAGAATAATCGTTCAATCGAATAATCGGTACCCCAAATAATCGTTCAATCGAATAATCGGTAACTCGAATAATCGACAATAAATCTCCCCATTGACATACCTTATTTATAGAACATACCAGATATTAGTTGTCATTCCCGTGGTGATACTCTCATCGGCATGGGCAGGAACGACGATGGCTGTCATGTGTACCCTCACGGGATGGCTGCGCAAGGTCTCTCCTATATCCCTCGGCATCTTGACGAGACCCGACTGGTGGGGCACGTTCGCCTCACGCTGGTGGGGAAAGATAATAATACGCATCTCACTCCTACCGGTTGAGGTGAAGGGGCGCGAAAACATCCGCAAGGACACCTCCTACGTCTTCGTGGCGAACCATCAGGGGGCATACGACATTCTACTCGTCTGCGGCTACCTCGGAACGGAGATTCGCTGGATGATGAAGCGTGCGCTGGAGAAGGTTCCGTTCCTAGGAATGGGCTGTAAATATGCGGGCTACGTATTCGTTGATCATGGCTCAGCTGGCATGGTGCGTGCCACTTACCGACGTGCGGAGAATGCGCTGAAGGATGGTGCTTCGCTGATGGTGTTCCCAGAGGGTTCACGCTCAATCGATGGTACTATGGGAACCTTCAAGAAGGGTGCTTTCAAGCTTGCCGATGAATTGCAGCTGCCCGTCGTACCTATAACCATCAACGGCTCGTACGACGTGATGCCGAAGGACTCAGGAGTGAAGATTCACCACCATAAGCTCTCACTAACCATTCACAAGCCCATTACTCCAATCGGCAAGGGCGACGAGAACATTAGCTACCTGTTAGAAGAAAGTCGCAGAACGATAGCTGCAGCCCTCTCAAAACAAAAGTAATGTTTATTGATAAGAAAGTAATGATTACCGATAGAAAAGAATGTTTACCGATAAGTAAATAAAGTTTACAGGTAAGGAAGAATACAAATAAAGAACAGAGGCATAAGTCACCCTTGACTCGTGCCTCTGTTTTGTTAATCCATTAAATTTCTATACCTTAATATCCTATTGAGATTGAAACCTAAAATTCTCCTTGAATGTTGTATCCCTTGAATAAATCTTTTATACCTTTAGAAGCCTTTACCTAATAAAGATAGTGCAAAGTTACAAATTGTTTGCGCACACAGCAAATATTTCGAAACTTTTTTCATGATAATCGCTAACAAATTGACAAATGTCAACCTAAAGACTGTGTGCGCACACAATTTCACACTTTACACTTCTCTAACAGACTTTTGCATAGCCTCTATGGAGATATTTTACGACGTTATAAAGGAAGGTATCACAAGAAAAGTATTACAAGGAAAGTATCAAAAGGAAGGTACTACAAGGAATGGATTAAAAGGAAGGGATTATGACTTTGCTATCACAGAATACAAAAAAGGTCAACCCCTAAGGATTGACCTTTTTGTGATTCGTGCAGGATTCAAACCTGCAACCTTCTGATCCGTAGTCAGAT
>CAMADY010000031.1 GCA_945831805.1 uncultured Prevotellaceae bacterium | reverse complement strand
AGTTAGAATATCGTCTTTAATTCACTGAATCTTTTGCGGAATTTCTCACAACAGCGGTGTTTCGTTACTTTCAAAGCACTTTCGCTCGCGTAACCGAACATTTTGGTCATCTCCTTTACTGTAAGAGAGTCGCGATAGTACGCCCAAAGCAACTCGTTACATGGGTGTGGTAAACTCGCTACTACTTTCTGAACTTCCAATTGCTTCTCTGCTCTACGAGATTCATTGTCTTCTATGGAATAAAGAATGTCTTCCACCTTATCCATGTTCACCTCGTTACACTTAGTGCCAATTTCAAACGAAAGGTTAACAAACTTGCCTTTTTTCCTTAGGGCTTCGTGAGCTTTGTTTTTACATATCCCAACAAAATATGTGTATAGAGAATGTTGCAGATTATCTAACTTGCCCTCAGTAATTTGTTGGTAAAGTATTATAGATGCTTCTTGAAAGATTTCCTCACAATCGTTTCTTGACAAACCAAAAGTGGAGGAAAGCAAGTTGTAGGTCTTTTCTCTGTAGTCTTTTAGGATTTTCTTAAAATCATCCTTTTCAGACGATTTACTTTTAAATAGTGCTATCATTTGGTTGATTCTATTACAATGTGTTGCTTAATAAGTCTTTTGTCCTTATCCATTAGTGTTCTAACCTTTCCTGTCCAACTTATGTCACTTGACAAAGTTGTTGAGCTCAATACCTTATTTATGTAGAACGATAATGGTCCGTAATATATTCCATTTTCTTTTATTTCTGTATTAACCTCATAGGATCTGCATGCCTCAATTATGCAAACATCTGACATCCCTTTGGCTTTTCCTACTACAATATGTCCTCTTTTGTCAATCCTTGGAGTGTATCTTTTGCCAGTAAAAGAGAATCCATTATCAGTTCCCCTGACATATATGGTATCTTCTACATCCTCTCCTCTATACGAAGACCCTGAATGACAGGCATCGATTGTTGCGTATAACATCCCATTTGAGCCTATTTTACTTCTCAATGTTTTGAAATAGCCATACAGTTCATCATCAAGAATATGATTCTCACCTCGATAACTCTTCGGAGAATACACTGCGGCAGCATCTACTGGAATTATTGCCTCGTCCCAACCATCTTGTTCATCACCATTCATGTCTTCCACTGCTTGCCCATGCCCAGAAAAGTGTATATATATAACATCTCCCTTCTTTGTTTCCTTCATGAGTTTTGCAAATGCTTTTCTGATGTTGTAAGCTGTAGCCTTGCTTTCTTTGAGACTGTTTATTGTAAAGCCTTGCTGCCTTAATGTCCTTTTTATAAGTTCCGTATCATTGGTACCATGAATGTTATTCCACACGGTATTAGAATTTACACCGCGTGGATTATATGTTGAAATACCCACGATCAATGCACGTTTGTTTTGTGCAGATGTACTGTGAATTGTAAGTATTAAGATGATTATAGTTAGGAATATTCTCATATTTATATTTGTTATACTCTAACAAATTATTCACCTGCTTGCGATGAGTTGAACAGCTGCTGTTATATCTTCTCCGAACGGTTGAATATCCTCTATCGTGAGGTTGCCTTCATTGAGTAAAGCTGCTACGGAGAATAACAGCCAGTCATTTCTGTAGAAGGAATCCTCGCGACGTATAGTCTCTTTGAAGTAATCGCGTGAGCGCTTGGTTATCTGCATACTCCTGTCCCATGCATTATCGCCATCATAGGGCTCTTGGATGAGTGCGACAGTCTCATCCAGCCATTTCTGGCATCCACGATTGATACCTATCTTGATAAGTTCTTTCAGTTCCTTCTTTTGTTGCTTCGTCAGTTCCATTATTGAATGTATTACGTTTGCAGTAATAACAAGTTAACTACAAATCTAACTCTTTTAATAAGTAAGTAATCAAAATTATTTTAATAATGTTAAAGTAAGTGTTTTTTATAATATATGCACTCTCTTTGGTGCATCTATTATAAAAATAATTTTGATCACTTACTTATCGCTTATTGCTGTCACATTTTTAGGCATTTTTAATAATTGGATATCACAATTTAAGCAATAATCCGATTGATGAACTCTTACCCTTCCCTCTGCAGCCAGAACAGGAAGAAGTAGTCATAGATGTAGTATTTGTCAGGTTCTGATGATATTATATCCTTGTCCAGCAAAGACTGAAGGCTGCGCTGTATGGAACTTGCTGTAGATAACTTGTATTTCTTTATGAATGCCGCACTGGTAGGTTGCACATTGCTGCCCTCCTTGCTCAGTGCGATGAGCAGTTGGCGCTGTTTCAGCGTGAGCCTTGCCATGGTGTCCTGAAAAGTTTCTGTTTTCTCTTCCAGGATATTCTCCAGTGCTTCGTCAACATCCTCGATGGAGCACTCCACGCCTTTGTCTGCGTACGCAAATATTTCGTTGCATAGCTTCTGAATATACCATGTCGTACCCTCCACCATATTATAAAGGTATTCTACAGCATCAGGCGAGATACATTTCCCTCTGCTTTCAAAATGGCTTATTATGAAATCTGCATATATGGCCTCTTCTATTGGTTTCAGCGACAGCAATGATGCTGACTGGTAGAAGGGACGGGCATGGGATGTGAACATCTCGCCCATCATGTGACGCTGCGAACCAGAGAATACGAACCGTGCATTGTTGCAGTCCTGTATGTAGGTGCGCAGCAATGCCTCGACGTTCTTGTCCTCATAGCCGCAGATGGACTGGAACTCATCGATGGCAACGAGGCATGGCTTCTCGGCATTTGCAAGGTAGTGGAATATCTCATCCAGTGACATTTCAGGCTTTTTGATGTCTCCCAACTCAAGGTTCCATGACGGTTTGCCAAACTCGTCAAGCGTGATGCCGGACCTTAGGGAGCCTATTGCCATAAGGAACTTCTCCCATACCTTACGCTCCATTGACTTCAGGGTGTTCAATATCGAAAGTCCAAGCTTGTATGTGAACTCCGCGAGTGATGTCGTAGCGTAGATATCAACGATGAACGTATAGTAGTTTTCCTGTATGGAAGGCTGTGCAAAGCAGTGCTTTATGAGTCCGGTCTTTCCCATACGCCTTGGAGAGATCAGCGCCACGTGGTTGCCGTTCTCAAGAAGTGTGGTCAGACGTGCCGTCTCTTTCTTGCGGTCGCAGAAGTATTCCGGTCCGGCATATCCGTATGTCAAAAAAGGATTCTTCATCTTTCGGTTAGGAGTTTTCTTCTTTCTGATTATGTGTGCACGAGTACGCACATTTCCGCCCCTCGATAACGAGGGGAATGAGGGAAGTTGAATAATGAACGTTAGCAAAGCTGATGCAAAGATAGTAATTTTATCCTTATTACGCAAATGTGCGTTACGCAATTTTGTATAATGGCGTAAAAATTGAGGATTTTTAACAGCAAACAGGTGGTATTCGGTACTGTTACCATAGGTATGTTGGTGGAATATATGCTTTTCTGTGATATGACAGATATGTTTTTATGGCGTAATTCCTATGATGTAATAATGCACGAGCTATCCGTTCGTTGATTTATGCTTGCTTTCAAAAGTACGTTTGCTTACGGGTAGAGTTCCTTTTGCTTGCAATCATAGATATCTATGCTTAGTGTCAAATAAACTTAATTTTTCCGATGACTCTTGCATTCTTCACGGAAAAGCATTATCTTTGCAGAAATTTAATACTCGAAACCTACTAACCTCTTTATCAACAGCACAGATGATAAGGTATAAACTATTGAAAACCAAACTGACAGGCAATGTCTTCCCTCAGCAGGTGGAGTCGCAACCCTTCTCTCTTGACAATCTGAAAGAGAAGGTGAAGAAACGCTATGGCGCACTCTCCGCTGCCGTTATAGACGAGACCTTTCAGGTCATGGCAGAGCAACTTGCCGACGGCAACACCGTCTCTATAGACAACTTCGGCACATTCTCACTGCGCCTCGGCATGGCGAAGAGCGACGTAAAGGATTTTTCCGACATCCGTTCTCAGGACATCCGAGTCAACGGCATCCGCTTCAAGGCTGCCAAGCAGCTCCGCAATGGCATTGAGCGTCAGGAGATACACCTGCAGCAAGGCGACAAGGTGCGCCGCAACGTCACCACCGAAGACCGCTGGCACCTGCTCCACGACTACATCCTGGAGCAGCAGCGCAACGCCCACACTCACCAAACCTCCAATCCCATCACCGTCTCCACATACCGCAACCTCACCGGTTGCACCGACTACACCGCCCGCAAGGAGCTCGCCCACTTCGCAGAAGAAGGCAGGCTGAAGGAGATGAGCGTAGGAAGAGTGAGGTGTTACACCATAAAATAAAAAAGGAATACTATGAATATTATTGAGAAATACCGACCTATTAACTCGAAAGAGAAAGTTGACTCACTAAAAATTACACAAAGGTGTCAGACACCTTTGTGTAAAAAAAGAGTTTTTATGTATTATTCAAATCGGAAAGGAGGTATAGAATGAATTTCAGTAATCTAAAAGTCTCCCCTCGGGGAGATTTATAGAGGGCTCAGGGGGCTCAATGGACGGTGATTATCAATGCGGTGCTGACAGCCGTGACAGCAAGTGCGTGTGTAGTGCATAGCGTATAGCAAATTTACACAAAGGTGTCAGACACCTTTGTGTAAATTTCTTTTTCTCGACATCAAAACGTAAAGTTCTTCATTTTTACACAAAGGTGTCAGACACCTTTGTGTAATTTTTAGAGCGGAATGCAATATTGAACAGAGAATTTACACAAAGGTGTCAGACACCTTTGTGTACTTTTTTCAATTTCTTATATTTCATCCTTTTGTTTTCGTCTGTTGCTCAGCAAGCTCTTTCGCTGCGATGCAGAGTGCCTCATACCACTCTTCTCCGAAGCGACGGATGAGGGGTTCCTTGAGGAACTTGTAGATGGGGAGTTGAAGGGCGTTGCCTTTCTTGACGGCATCCTTGCAGACATCCCAACGATGATAGACGAGAGCTGTCAGCCCGTTGCTGAGCTGCGACTCGCGTATAGGATACAACGCGCAGGAGATAGGCTTGCACCAGTTTATCTTACCGTTGCGGAAGGCTTTCTCGTATGCACATGTGCAACAGTTTTCTACTATGGTGCAGGCTGCGTTTGTAGAAGAACCTCCATCACTATCTGCTGTTGAGTTGTCGTCTGCCAGTTTGAGGTCCTGATAACATGTGAAGACGCAGTCCCTGCCGTTGACGATGGATGTGACAAGGTCTCCATCCTGATCGATGTCACCGACGCCCTGGGCAGCGACAACGAGTTGTGCCTCTACTGACATGTCAGGCTTTATGACGTCATAGAACTCTTCCAATTTGCCCATTTCATCGAGAGTTATTGGTGCTCCGGCATCTCCTTCCACGCAACACTGTCCCTTGCATTTGGAGAGGTCGCAGCAGAAGTTCTCGGTGAGGATGTCCATAGACACGAGGACGTCGTCTATCTGTATAATCATTTGCGGTTTTACGGTTGAGTGGTTGTACGGTTATGCGGTTTTACGGTTGAGTGGTTGTGCGGTTTGATGGTTATGCGGTTGTGCGGTTATGCGGTTGTGCGGTTAAAACTACTTCTCTATTCCCTCGATGCCGTTGCGGTAGTCGGAAGGGCTGACGCCTACGTTCTCCTTGAAGTATTTTCCGAGGAATGACTGCGTAGGGAAGTTCATGTCCTTGGCAATCTCGCTGATGCGCTTTGTGGTGTGGCGCAGCTGGTTGCGTATCTCCGTAGTAACGAACTTGTCGATCCACTCGTTCGGCGAGCGGCGGCTCACGCTTGAGATAATCTCACAGAGGTATTTCGGCGACATGTCCATGCGCGCTGCATACCACTGCACCTGTCGCTGCTCGCGGTAGTGATGCTCCACGAGCTGTAAGAATTGCACAAAGATACGCTCCGCCCTTGACTGCTTGTCGCCCTTGCCGGTGTCAGCCACAATCCTGTCGAAGGCACTTGCAAGGTCGTAGATCATGGTTAGCAGCATGAGGCGCACTACCTCAAGACGGTAGCGGTGCGTCATGAACTTCACGCGTTCCATAATCTCCTGGAAGTAGTGTATTATCATATCCCTCTCCGCCTTGTTCACCTCAAAGACCGGATGGTTATGGGTGAGGAGGACCAGGTCGCTCATGTTCTGTACGTCCTTCAGAATCTCCTGCAGCAGTTTGTAGGAGATGAAGAATCCGAAGCCCTCGAAGTCGTCGCTGAAGTTGATGCTTCCGACAACGGATTCGTCGGTAATTATCATGATATTGTTTCGCGAGGCAATACGTTTCTTGTCGTTGACCGAGATAGAAGCGACACCATCCGTACATAGGCCAATGAACAGACACAGCGACATTCTGCGTGCCTCCGTCAGTTCCGGAAGTTTCTTCAGGGAGTCAACAAGTATAACATCATTATCAAGGTGTGGCACATTATAAAGGCTTACGATGCGTTCTATCGTTACAGGAGTAATGTTCTTATTCTTCATTTTAGGTATATTGGGATTGGTTTATAAAAAATTTAGTAAGCAGCCACAAACGCGTCATGGCTACTTACCAAAATATGTCTCTTCCCCACGTATCCCTTATGCATCGATGTTAGCGTATGTAGCGTTCTCCTCAATGAATATGCGTCGTGGCTCTACGTCGTCACCCATGAGCATTGAGAATATCTCGTCAGCATCTGCAGCATTCTGTATCGTAACCTGCTTGAGGAGACGTGTCTCAGGGTTCATTGTGGTGTCCCAGAGCTGCTCAGGGTTCATCTCACCGAGACCTTTGTATCGCTGTGTGTGCAACTTCGTATCGTCAGCATTGCCATCGCAGTACATGTCGATGAAGCGGAGACGGTCCTGCTCCGTGTAGCAGTACTCCTTGTGGTTCTTGTACGTACACTGATAGAGCGGTGGCGTAGCGATGTAGAGGTGTCCGTCCTGAATTACCTGTGGCATGAAACGGAAGAAGAGCGTCATGATGAGTGTGTCGATATGTGATCCATCGACATCGGCATCGGTCATGATGATAATCTTGTCGTAGCGCATCTTCTCGATGTTTGCCTCCTTTGTGTCTGCACCGTCAACGCCGAAGCGCACGCCGATAGCCTGCAGGATGATGTTGACGGACTCCGACTCGAAGACCTTGTGCCACTGTACCTTCTCCACGTTCAGAATCTTACCACGGAGCGGGAGGATAGCCTGGGTGTTACGGTCGCGTCCCTGCTTTGCGGAACCACCAGCGGAGTCACCCTCGACGAGGAATATCTCTGTCTGCTTCGGATCACGGCAAGAGCAGTCAGCGAGCTTGCCAGGCAGGCCGCCACCGGTCATAGGGTTCTTACGCTGAACGTTCTCACGTGCCTTGCGTGCAGCGATACGTGCCGTAGCAGCGAGAATAACCTTCTCACAGATCTGGTGTGCCTCCTTAGGATGCTCCTCAAGATATGCGGTCATTGCCTCGCCTACAGCCTGCTGTACGGCACCGTTGACCTCGCTGTTACCCAGCTTCGTCTTCGTCTGTCCCTCGAACTGAGGCTCTGCCACCTTAACGGAGATGATGGCGGTGAGGCCCTCGCGGAAGTCGTCTGGAGCAATGTCTATCTTAGCCTTCTCAATCTGCTTGCGGAGCTGATCGTCCTCGTCGGCATACTTCTTCAGTGAGCGGGAGAGAGCCACACGGAAACCGGTGAGGTGGGTACCACCCTCGATGGTGTTGATATTGTTGACGTAAGAGTGGATGTTCTCTGAATAGTCGTTGTTGTAGAGCAGCGCAATCTCTATTGGCGTGCCGTTCTTCTCTGTCTTGAGGTAGATAGGGTCGCCGATGATCGACGTGCGGTGACGGTCAACGTAGCGAACGAACTCCTTCAGGCCCTCGGAAGCATGGAATGTCTCAGGCTTACGGAGTTTTCCCTCCTCGTCCGGACGGAGGTCTGCCAGTGTTATGGTGATGCCGGCATTGAGGAATGCGAGCTCACGCATACGACGTGCCACGATGTCGTACTTATACTCCGTTGTGGTGAAGATGCTTCCGTCAGGCCAGAACTGCTGGCGTGTACCGCGCTTGTCTGTCTCGCCGACAACCTTCACGTCGTAGAGAGGCTTACCCTTCTCGTACTCCTGCTGATAGATCTTGCCGTCACGGAAGACCTGCGACATCATGTGAGTGGAGAGAGCGTTAACACAACTGACACCCACGCCGTGGAGACCGCCAGAGACCTTGTATGAACCCTTGTCGAACTTACCGCCGGCATGGAGCACCGTCATTACGACCTCAAGTGCCGACTTATGGAGCTTCGGATGCTCATCGACCGGGATACCACGTCCGTTATCCTGAACGGTGATGGAGTTGTCCTCATTGATTGTCACCTCAATATGTGTACAGTAGCCTGCCATCGCCTCGTCGATAGAGTTATCTACCGTCTCGTTTACAAGGTGATGAAGACCCTTCTCTGAAATGTCGCCGATATACATAGCAGGGCGCTTGCGAACGGCCTCAAGGCCTTCAAGCACCTGAATACTACTACCAGTGTAGTTTGACTCTTTGTTCTGAATTTCTTCCATTACTGATTTTTGATTTATTTTTGCTTTGCAAAGTTACAAAAAATATTTTATTCTTGCAAGAAAAATAGGTAGAAAAGCGGAATTACACAACAAAAAAAGGCTGCTACCCCTCACGGGCTACAGCCTTTTAAAAAATTATTATGGAAACAATCTTGTGTGATCAAAAATATTAAGACACAGCCTTACGCAAGCTTCTGAATGTGAGCAGCGAGGCTTGACTTGATGTTTGCAGCCTTATTCTTATGAATAATGTTGTTCTTTGCAAGCTTGTCGAGCATCTTCTGTACCTTTGGGAAGAGCTCTACGCACTCTGCCTTGTCTGTTGATGCACGGAACTTACGAACTGCGTTACGCATTGTCTTTGCGTAGTACTTGTTGTGAAGAGTCTTCTTCTTGTCCTGACGGATTCTCTTCTCTGATGACTTGTGATTTGCCATTGTTTTTTGAAGTTTTGTTTTGTTGACCATTCCTTTCGGAACAGCCTTCTGTTAATAAATGATTTAGCTTAAGGGTCTTGCATCATTACGACTGCCCCGGGCAAGATGTACAAGGATTATCCCTGCCACACCTCTTCATCACCTTGTCGCCCTCACTTTCGGGGTTAGTGCATCACTGCACGATGATGAATAAACTGTTGGTAGCGCGTAGGGGAGTCGGACCCCTCTTGCAAGAATGAAAATCTTGAGTACTAACCGATATACGAACGCGCCAAACCAGTTATCAAAGTGTTCACTTCATGCCTTTTCACGGGCACAATCCCACTTTGCGAGTG
Source organism: uncultured Prevotellaceae bacterium (assembly GCA_945831805.1). GTDB lineage: Bacteria > Bacteroidota > Bacteroidia > Bacteroidales > Bacteroidaceae > Prevotella. The sequence continues at coordinate 19,309 of CAMADY010000031.1, read as the reverse complement.
CAAAATTACTACATTTCTTTCAATTATGCAAATTTTCTTGAAAGATTTTTCATTAAATGACATTTTTTTAGTACTTTTGCCGCGAAAAACCGATATTCCGACAGTTTTTCGCATTGCCGGAACCATCGTCCCACTCATCACCCATCACCCCCGCTCAGCGGCACCAGCCGATGCTTTTACAAAGCGGAGCGACTAAAAGAACACCCATTACCTTATATTATATAATGGAACAGAAGACCCGCGGCATAGTGCTGCGAACCGTGAAGTACGGCGACCAGAAGATCATCGTTGACCTGCTCTCTCGCGAGGAGGGCAGGCTGTCGTGCGTCTGCAAGGTCGGCACTTCGGCAAAGAGCAAGTTCCGCCGCCAGCTGTTCCAGCCGCTTACGATCCTAGAGATCGTGGCGGAGCGCTCGCCGCGCCAGCCGCTCGGACAGCTTCGCGAGGCACGCCTTGCCGTGCCCTACACGTCAATACCGTTCGACGGTGCGAAACTCTCCATAGCCTTCTTCCTTGCGGAGTTCCTCTCCTTCGCCACGCGCGACATGCACACCGACTCCACACTCTACGACTTCGTGGAGCAGAGCCTTGCGTGGCTCGACATGTCCGACCGCGGCATCGCCAACTTCCACCTTATGTTCATCATGCGACTGTCGAGGTTCCTGGGCTTCTTCCCCGACACCGACAGCTACACCAGCGGTGCGCTCTTCGACCTTCGCGAAGGACGCTTCACGAGCGTGGCACCCTTCCACACCGACTTCCTTAAACCGGAAGATGCAGGCCGGATGCTGACACTCATTAGAATGTCGCCATCCAACCTGCATCTGTTCCAGATGTCACGTCACGACCGCAATCGTACCGTCGATCTTATTCTGCATTTCTATCGCCTCCACATCCCCGCCTTCGGAGAGATGAAGACGCTAAAAGTACTCCGCGAAGACTCCATATAGTGCTTGTGTACCTACCGGAGCACAAGCACTATGCATTAGTTACGCACACGAGCTATCAGCTCCTCTGGGTATGCCGGCATGGCACCCTTCTGTGTGCATACGAATGCACTGACGTCAACGCCGATCTTATGAGCCTCCTTGATAGGCTTGCCAGCAAGGATGGCGGCACAGAAACTTCCGGTGAAGCTGTCGCCCGCACCTACAGTATCTGCCACCTTCACCTTTGGCGTAGGCTGGAATGAGAGTTCATCGGCCGTTACTACGTATGAACCGAAGGCACCGCAGGTGAGCACTACCATCTGGAGGTCGTAGATGCGGATGAGGTCGCGCACCTGGTCCTCAAAGCTTACTGGCTGCAGGAGCTCGTTCTGCGGGTCAACGTCTGTTATCTCTCCAAGGTCGAGGAGCTTTGTCACCATGATGACCTCCTCGTCGTTAATCTTCAGTACGTTGCAACGCTTCAGTGACTCCTCAATAACCTCACGCGAGTACCAGTTCTGTCGGAGGTTGATGTCGAAGACCTTTAAGGTTCCGAGCTGCGGCATGGTATCGAGGAACTTATATATCGTCTCACGGCTTACGGCAGTGCGCTGTGCGAGCGATCCGAAGCATACGGCACGAGCATTCCTTGCTATCTCCTCAATCTCCTTAGTCCAGGGTATGTTGTCGTATGCCACACCGAGGCAGATATCGTACTGCGGAATGCCATTGCCGGAGAGCGTCACCTGCACCGTACCCGTAGGCTGCGCCGCCTTCTCCAGGTGGAATGCGCCCTCAAGCGACGATGACCGGTATGTATCCTTAAGCTCCGTATAAGGAGCGATGTTGCCTTTGGCGTGCTCTGCCAGCTGACGCACTATCTCCTTTCCGTCCTCATCGTCACCGATGGCAGATACAGCGATGCCGTTGAGTCCGAGCTGTGTTACGTGATAAGCGAAGTTGGCAGGAGCGCCACCAAGTTTTTTTCCGTCAGGGAGACAATCGAAGAGTATCTCTCCCAATCCTACTATATAATCTTTCATTTTCATTTGAGTTTAGGTATGTAAGAAAATAGATAGAGCACGCCGACAGCCATGCAGAGCACCGCGCCGACCTGTCCCATGGCGTCGGAAGCCAGTCCCATGGCGAGTGGGAAGAGCGTACCTCCGAAGAGTCCCATGATCATGAGTCCGCTGACCTCGTTCTGCTTCTCCGGCACTGCCTGCAGTGCGTTAGCGAAGCACATGGAGAAGATGTTGGAGTTGCCGTAGCCTACGAGGGCAATGCCGACATAGAGCATCCACTGGTTGCTGCCTATAGCCATGCATACCATAGAGAGTGCCATACATACGGCAGAGATGATGAAGAAGGTGCGCGTCTTCAGCACACGGAGGAAGAAGCTTCCGGTGAAGCATCCGATGGTACGGAAGATGAAGTAGAGTGAGGTGGCGAAGGCTGCCTCGTTGAGAGACATCCCGAGACGCTCCATGAGAATCTTAGGCGCAGTGGTGTTGGTACCCACGTCGATACCCACATGGCACACGATACCGAGGAACGAAAGGAACACCAAGCCCCCTCCAATACCCCGAGGGGAGAGTAGCTTGAAAGCCTCTGCAAACTGCGTGCCTATGCCCTGCTGTGCGCCCTCTGTCCGTGGTTCCTCTATCTGCACCGATGCCAGTACAGCAGTGGCAAGAATGCCTACGATGAGGAAGATGGCGAAGAGTATGCGCCAGTCGTATCCGAAGTTTGGAATGACAGCTGTTGCGCCCCACATAGCGAGGTATGGCGCAATGAATGATGCGATAGCCTTGATGAACTGTCCGAAGGTCAGCGTTGAAGCAAGAGCCCCCTCCCCTGCCTCCCCTGAACGGGAGGATGCCATAACGCATGTCACGAGAGGATTGAGCGATGTCTGCATCAGCGCGTTGCCTATGCCGAGGAGCGAGAAGGCAGTGAGCATGATAGGGAATGTCTCGCCGAAGAGAGGCAAGAGGAGTGACACCACTGTCACGACGAGCGACAGCAGCACGGTCTTCTTACGTCCTATCTTATTCATCAGCACGCCCGTAGGCACTGAGAAGATCAGGAACCAGAAGAACACGAGCGAAGGGAAGACGTTTGCTACGGAGTCGCTCAGTTGGAGGTCTGCCTTCACGTAGTTGCTCGCTATTCCCACAAGGTCAACGAAGCCCATGCAGAAGAAGCAGAACATCACGGAGATGATAGCTATTTTGTTTGATTTCATAATTTATGTGCGATTTAATATTGTGTAACAGTTACGTTGCTGACTGTAACGCTGCCACCATAGTTGTTGATAGACCAGCAGTTCTTCTGTATGCCGTAGATACGGTTAGTGTAGCACACATTGTCGTTGATATACATTACCATTACAGAGTTGTCAGTGTAGATATCGACCTTGTAGGTATTGTCAGCAGGTCGGCTGAAACCGTAGCTGCTGATGCCAGGAATGAATCCTCTGCCTGACTTCTCCTTCTTGTCACCCCACATAAACGTACCTTCCTCCTCGAAGTTAATCTTACGCCAGTTCTCGTCCTCAGGATTAACCACCATGGTATAGAAACGGGAAGGATTAAGATCCGAGCTATTCATAGCATCATCAATATGCTCATCGTACTTCTTAGGGTCGATGTAAACATTGTCACTACCGCGCACAAGAGAGATGCCAAACTTATCCCAGTTGTTGCTGGTCTTGACGGTGAATGATATGTGGTTGTGGTAGCCGAGACGGTTGTAGAGAACGTATGCGTCATCGCCCTTCAGTGTTACCTCATTTCCACTGATCTCAGCACCTTCAGATTTCATAACCTTTACCTCGGCAGTTTTGTTGTACTTTGCACGGATGCCTGGAACCTCTCCGAGTGTGAGTGTGCCGTCCTCATGCTGTATGATCTTGTGGCAGACGAGTGAGCCAGACCAGTTAGGCTCAACGTCCTTCGAATCGTCAAAGCTGCCACCGGCATTGTTGTTCTTCTGCCATAGGTCCTGACCGGAACGGAATGGGCACCAGCCCCAGATGTAACGGTCAGTGCCGTTGCTTGCTGTCTTGCCGGCATAGAATGCGCGGCTGTCAAGTGACTTCTGGTTCTGATCGATATACCCAGCATCAGCGAAGAGGCTCTTCAGTTCAGCCCATGAGTGAGCCTTGATATACTTGACATCACGACCCCAGTTGCGCTTATTGCTATCGCTATAGACGATATACCACCAGTCGCCCATCTGGAACACGTCAGGACACTCGTACATACGCTCCCACAGCATATTGAACTGATCAGCTTTTGTCCAGTCCTTCATATTGTCGGAAACATACTCCGCAAATACGGGGTTACCACCCTTTACAGGACGTGTAGAGATAATCATGTGGTACTTTCCGCCCTCTTCAAAAATCTGAGGATCGCGGAAGTCAATCTTGTTGAAGTCGTCAGTTACGCCGCGCAGCATCCAGACCATATCCTTGGTGTAGTGTATGCCATCTTTAGAAGTAGCACGCATCACAGCCTCTGTCTGCGCACACGCTCCGTTATGACCGGTGTAATAGATATAGTACAGTTCGTCCTTCACACTATAATAACAGCAACCTGTACCTACACCCGCATCCTGCTCGGCAGCACCACCAGCAGGCAGTATCTCACCCAGTGCGGTATAGTTGCCACCATCCTTTGTTGCCACTCCCCACATAGGGTGATACGACGCACCGTTCAAGTCATACTCCTGAAGATAAAGTATTCTGAACTCTTCGTTATTCTTGTCATAGTATGGCATAGGGTCTCCTACCCTTCCCACAGCAGGATTAAAATAAGTGCTGAAACCTGTCTCGTCGGTTGAAACGAACACGTCAGATGTTCCTGCCCAGTCCTTTGGAGTGTCGCCCTCGTATGTTTCATCTGAACAAGAAGCAAGGGCGCTTCCTGCTGCACTTGCTATGAGAAGAGCAGCGAAGGAAAACTTTATATTAGAAAACCAATTTCTTTTCATGTTATATTGTCGTTTTGTCGTTTAACTAAAAGTCATACAGGTACATGATGCCGTTATATGTCATGCGGCTGATGTTCTCGTGGAACTTCTCCTTGTACTTCTCATCCTTGACGGCAGAGTACCAGTCGTAGCATCCTGAACCTATACAGATGATACCGCCCTTGCCGTATGCCTTTGTCTTGGCTGAAGGGAACTCCCATGCAATGATGTTGCCCTCATTCTTGTTGTTTACGCCAAGAATCCTACCCTGCACACGATTGAACCAATGGTTGTAGTCCTTGTATTCAGACCAACCTTCAAAGTGATTATAGCACACTACGGAGTTCGTTACGCCGAAGCCCTCGTCGGTACAGTAAACCTCTGGAGTGTCGCCAGCAATGAGATTCTTGAAGAGAGGGTGATCATCCTGACCGTCATAGATAGCGAATGTCCAAGGACCGCCACAAATCTCCGGATCATCCTCCGTACGTGCAGACCAGCAGTTGTTAGGCGTTGCCCATGTGTCCTTCCATCCACCTCCTACATCGTAGCTTGAACCGATGAACGGAGGCAGGATAGCAGCGTAACGGGTGAGGAAGAATGCGCCACCGTTCTCGTAATATGCCTGCAGTTTGTCAAAGATTCCTGCGTTAAGTGCGCCCTCGTCATCAGGCAGACCTGTTGCCTTTGCCACGTATGGTACGAATTGTCCATGTCCGTCAACAGCATTGTCATTTGTTCCATGCCAGAAGATCATCTTTATGCCAGACAGGCTTACGCTACCGTCAGCAATATCCTTCAGCGAAGCAAATCCTGGCTTTGGCACATTGACCAGCATCCAGTCGTATGCAGCCTTCTCCTCATTGTTGAGTTCTTCTGCTTTCAGTGCGGTGCTGACATAGAGTGCCTCTGGAGCAACGTAGTTCTGTACTATTACGGTATAAGTGCGCTTCTTACCAAGATTCTCAACGGTAAACTGCTGCGGAGTGGTGAAGTCCATCACTACACCGTTGTTGTTTACTGTTGCCATCTCACTGGTCTTGATTGTTGGAGAGAGGGCAGAAATATCAATACCATCCTTGAGGAATACCTTGATGGTAAGGTTCTCCTGATCTATCACGCCATTGATGCCAGACAGTGTAAACTGGCTCATACGTGCCTCCATTACCTTGAGTTTGAGCGACCAATCCCATGTCACGTCACCGTTTACGACATGTATGGTACGTGGTGAGTTCATGTTAAGGCGTGTACCAACCTTCATGTCAGCCACTGCGCCCTCAGAGAGTCTGAGCGACGTAATCTCCATATTGTCAATAGGAGTATCCTCTGGCACATATACCATCAGTGTCTGCGTCTCTGCATCCACCTCAGCCTTGAATCCGTCTATCATCAGTTCCTCAACATTGCAGTTGCCGGAAAGATTCAGACTACTGGCGTTGTCCGTACACGAAGCCACGACAAAGCTAACGGCAAGGGCCAGTACCATTTTAATATATTGCTTGAAAGTCTTCATAACTTTTCCTTAAATTATTACTTGTTACTTATTACCTTTTACTTTCTTAGAAACCAGGGTTCTGAACATACAGGTCGTTGGAAGCCTGCAGCTCATTGAACGGAATTGGCAGATACTCGTTTCTGTTCACACGGAACTTTGACCTCTTGTAGATAGTCGTGTTGGTCTCTTCCTGATAGAACTTGTCAAGCACAGCCTCAGCATCACCCCAGCGCACAAGGTCGAAGAAACGCTCCGACTCCATGGCAAGTTCCAGACGACGCTCGAACTTCACAATCTTCACAGCATCCTGAGCCTTGTTTTCACCATAGGTACCAACCTTGAATGATACGCCATACTTGCTTGGGTAGCTCTGAAGGAGCTGAGTGCTCTGCATAGCACGGCGACGGATATCATTGACAAGTTCAAGGGCATTCTTGGAATATGTGTTGTCACCCTTCAGCTCACCCTTCTGTGCGAAAGCCTCTGCACGCATCAGAATAACGTCTGCAAAGCGGATGACGATGCGGTTCATGGAATTAGCCCAGCACCATCCGCACTTCTTGACGTAAGTATTCTGACCGACATAGTCCATATCCACGTTCTGCTTCAGAGTGATGTAGTATCCATACAGACCGTCAGCATTACGCACCCACTCTTTTGTCTGCATATACTTCGCATTGAACATGAATGGGAAGCCAGGCATGCCTACGGTGAGGAACAGTCTTGGATCGACATTCTCTGTATTTACATTCTCCTCATAGTTCTTGTTGTTGAAGTCATCAGGCATTGCCAGACCGTTGGCATCTGTTCTGTAGGCATTGACGAGGTTTCTTGAAGGCTTGTAGAAGTCATGACCACCAGTAGTAAGCTTGTCAGCGTTAGGAGCCATGAGTGCAGCACCGAAGTTGCGGTTGCCGTTCACGCTACCATCATTGAACGAGTACTGCACAGCCCACAGCGACTCACAACCGTTCTCGTACTGTTCCTCAGGACGGAAGTTATTGTGGAAGTCTGCCTCCAGCTTATAGTCGTGATATACTGGTGCCAACTCACCTTTGTAGTCGGTGTATTTCAGAACGGAGTCAAGCTCGTGGACATTGATGCCGGTCATTCTGTGAGAGCCAGCGGCATCCTGATGGTAAGCCTTGTAGAGATATACCTTTGCGAGGAGTGCAGCGGCAGCAGCCTTTGTAGGTCGACCCTTCTCCTTCTGTGTCACAGGCAGGTTGCAGTAGGCTTCATAAAGTTCATCAGCGAGCACCTTCCATGACTCATCGTTGGTGTACTTGTTATTCGGTATATTGTAGAACTCCTCAGTAGGAAGGTTCTCGTCCATCACGAACGGTATGTTCTTGAACAGACGCTTGAGCTGGAAGTGTCCGTAGGCACGGAGGAATCGCATCTCGGCAATGCGCTCTGCCTTCTTTGGGAACTTTGCTGCGTCAGCCTTGTCGAGGAGTGCCAGTGCTGTGTTGGTACGCGAGATGTAGTTGTAGAGTCGGCTCCATATACCGCCATCGCCATTGATGCTCCAGTCGGAGGACTTGATGCCCTCGCCTGTCTCTATGTTGTGGAATACGTCGCCATCACCCTCATTGGCACCGCCCTTATAGGCATCGTCACTGCGTACGTCATAGTTCCAGAGTGAGAAAGAGGCATTGATGTCTTCTATTGTTGACAGTCCGGCATAGGCAGATACTACCATTGCCTCAGTATTCTCCACCTTCATGGCATCCTCCTCAAAGAGAGCACCCTGAGGCTTCTGCTCCTCCAGGAAGTCACCGCAGCTTGTCAGCGTGCATGATGCCGTCATCATCAGGGCAACGGCAGCAGCCTTTGTTGCCCGATTGTATATATTTTTTTTCATTTTCATTTTTATTTTTTTTTAGAACGAAACATTTACACCAAAGGTAAGGTTGAGAGGAATAGGGTATCCATATCCTGCATTCTCTGGATCAACACCTGTGAACTTACCGCTCTTGATGGTAGCAAGATTCTGTGCTGAGAGATATAGGCGCAAACGCTCCATATATAGTTTCTTGGCTATATTCTTAGGTACGTTGTAACCAAACTGTATGGTACGCAGCTTGAGGTATGAGCCATTTTCAACATAGTATGATGACATTGCAGACTCAAGTCCTACAGGGGTAGATGTAAGTGCAGGAATGAGTGAAGTGGTGTTGTTTGGTGTCCATGCATCAACAAGGCGTGTGCCCTTATTGAGGTTTGGTACGTTCGTGCCAGCCCAGAGGTCAGTCTCTATCTTCAGATCTTTCGTGATAACATCGACTCCCATGACACCCTGCCAGAACATTGTGAAGTCGAAGTTCTTGTACTGCAGATAGACGTTGAGACCAAAGGAGAATGATGGTACAGGATTGTATATCCATGTCTGGTCGAGGTCGGTTATCTCGCCATCACCGTTGAGGTCTTTGAAACGCATGCGACCTGGTGCTGCCTGTGGCTGTGTGGCATGGTTGTCAACCTCCTCCTGATTCTGGAAGATACCGTCGAAGACGTATCCTACCTGTGAACCGTAGGCATGTCCGATAACGGAGTTCTTGGCATTACCGCCAAAGGTGCCACGAGCCACGAGTGTAGTAGGCAGTTCCTGTATCTCATTGCGGTAAGTGCTGATGTTACCGGTCAGGTCCCATGAGAAGTCTTTATGCTCACCACGATAGCCGAGGGTAAGCTCAACACCTCGGTTGAGCATGGTGCCGGCATTGATGAACTGATGTGCGCCCTCGCCAGCAATGGCAATGGCTGGCATGTCAACAAGGATGTCTGTGGTCTTCTTGTTGTACCACTCGAAACTACCATAGATGCTGTTCTGAAGAAATGCGAAGTCGAGACCGATGTTCGTCTGAGTTGTTGTCTCCCACTTAAGGTCATCGTTGCCGCGCTGGAGTCTCTTGAAACCGCTCTGCAATGCGCCCTGGTTGTTACCGATGATATCGTAGGCTGTATCGTAGGAAGAGCCAGCATCGGTGATGGTTCCCATAGTGCTGCGATAGAGGGTATAGCGTGCATTGTTGGCTATCTGCTGGTTACCCGTCTGACCCCAGCTGAGACGGAGCTTCAGGTTGTCGAGCCATGAGACCTTACCCTTGAGGAACTTCTCCTCTGAGAGTCTCCATCCAAGACTGAATGAAGGGAAGGTAGCATAGCGGTTGTTGCTACCGAAACGGCTTGAACCGTCATGGCGTACGGTTACGGATGCGAGATAGCGGTCATTGTATGCATAGTTGGCTTTGGCAAAGAATGAGACGAGCGAGAAGCCATCGCCGCCACCATATACCTTTGGTACTCCCGTGCCACGCTCCGGCCACATATAGTCAACGCTCATAAGTGGATAGTCGTAGCCTACGGCACTGAAGTATTCAGAGTCTTCACGGTTAAGCTCCATACCGGCAAGAGCATCAACACGGTGCTTTCCGATCTCGAAGTTGTAGGATGCCACGATGTTCCACATCCATCGCATCCAGTGCTCCTGCTTTGCCTCTGCGGAGTTGTTGGCATTGGCAGCTGTTCCTTCTGTTATAGGGAGTTGGAAGATGCGCTGCTTCTTCTGTGAGTAGTCAACACCGAATGTGGTCTTCACATTGAAGTTCTTGAATGGATTGACATTGACGTATGCATCACCGAAGAGACGCCAGTAGTTGTACTTATTGTCGCTGTTACGTTCAAGGCGTGCCACAGGATTCTGATATGAGGTGTAGCCTCCGTGAGGACCAGCATATTCTCCTTCTATATCATATACAGGAATGATGGAAGGATACTGCAAGACATTCTGCAGGATGCCGGGATCCTGAACCTCCGAGGTGCGGTTGGCACTGAAGTGCTCACCAATTGTCACCTTGTCGTTGATAATCTTGAACTCGTTGTTGGCACGTACGGAGAATCTGTCGAATCCTGTCTCCTTGATAATACCACGGTTGTTGTAGTAGCCTACAGAGAAGAAGGAATTGCTATACTCGCCACTACCACTGAGTGAGAGGTTATACTGCTGTGCAAGACCTGTGCGTGTGGTCTCGTCGAACCAGTCTGTATCACTTGATGGGGTGAGCCCGTTGTCGATGTATTTGTTGAGCGACATAGAGCGGAAAGAGATCTGTCCGTCAGAGGCTGTGTCCCATGTGTAACGGTAACCGAGACCGTTGGTGTTAGGATTCTTGCCATCGTTGACGTATGCCTGGAAGAGAGCCTTGCCATACTGCTCGGTATTGAGGACTTCGAGCTTGTGAGCATACATCTGGGTAGAGACGCTGGCATCGAAGTCAACCTTCACCTTGCCGTCCTTACCCTTCTTGGTAGTGATGATGATGACACCATTGGCAGCTCGCGAACCGTAGATAGATGCAGAGGCAGCATCCTTGAGTACCTGGATGGACTCAATATCGTTACCGTTGAGCTCGTGCATACCACCCTTTGTAGGCACACCGTCGATGATGTAGAGAGGATCGTTGTCGTTGAGGGTACCGACACCACGGATGCGTACGGATGCAGCTCCTGAAGGGTTACCGTTAGCGGCAATATTCATGCCCGGCACACGTCCCTGAAGGGCTTTGATAGGGTTGTTCTCGTTCTGCTTCTGGATGTCAGCAACACTGACAACAGAGACAGCACCTGTGAGGTCTGCCTTGCGCTGTACCTGATAACCTGTTACGACGAGTTCCTGAAGCTCTGCTGCGTCAGAGAGCTCCACCTTCATGCCGTTGGCAGCTGCCAGCGTCTGAGTGTCGAAGCCTACATAGGAGAACTGCAGCTGTGCACCCTTCTTCACCTCAATGGTGAAGTTGCCATCGAAGTCGGTGACGGCGGCCTGCTGCGTTCCTACTTCCTTGACGGTGGCTCCGATGAGGGGTTCGCCGTCACTCTTGCTCGTCACCGTACCGGAGATATTCACGGTCTGTGCCATTGCCTGCAGCGTTAGCATCAGCAGTGTGACGATGGTGAATAGAATTCTTTTGTTCATAAGAGAAATTTTGATTGATTGAGTTTATTTTATTGATATCTTGTTGTACTTGCTCTTGGGGAAGACGAGGCTTGTCATTGCTACCTCGCCATCGTTGCCGAAGACCTCTACGCTGCTGTTGTCGATGAAGAGGCGGAGGCTTGTGAGTTTGTTGCGGACAGGTGCAACGGCAGGCACTGCGAAGTCCTGAGAGAACTGTGTCTCGCCACTCTTGCTACGGTCAACGGTGAGAGTCATTGCCTTCTGGTCGTAGATGACGCTGAACTCCTCGCCTTCGTCGTTGGAGAGGGTTACGGTGCATGAGCCCTTTACCTTGACGGTCTTGTCGAGCCCCTTGCCGGTGTATTCTGGTGATGGGCGTGAACCGAGGAAAAGACATTTACCATTTACTGATTTACCATTTACAAATTCCTGTCCATAATATAAGAAAGGTTCGCGTACGATGCTGTTTGCAGAGCGATACTGCATGGTAGGCACGTTGTTGGCGTACTGCCAGTTGCTCATCCATGCTATCATAGGCTGACGACCGTCAGGGGCATTCGAGAAGCTTACTGCGGCATAGTGGTCCTTGCCGTAGTCCTGCCAGAGGGATCCTCCGTTTGTATAGCGAGACTCATTGTCAACGGTGAACTTATGTCCGTCGAAGTCGCCGATGAAGTATTGTGTGGCAGAGCCGCCGGCAGGTCCGCCAGGGTTGATGTTGCAGACGAGAACCCACTTCTCCTGAGCTTTTGAGGTTGGGCGGTTGTTAGGTTTTGCGGTTTCAACCTTCAGTTTCATAAGGTCCGGGCACTCCCATACACCGCCATGGCCACCGAGATCCTTGCCGAAGCGAGACTCCTCTTTCCAGTGCTTCATGTCTGGAGAAGAGTAGATGCGCATCTCCTGTCCGGCAGACATGATGAGGTTCCACGCCTTGATGTCCTCGTTCCAGAACATGTTTGGGTCGCGGAAGTCAACGATGTCGGCAGTGAGGACAGGGTTGCCTTCATAGACATGGAAGGTGTTGCCATTGTCGAGGGAATAGGCAATAGACTGCTCCTGCAGGTCGTGACCCCATGGTGTCTGTATGCATGAGGTGTACATTGCTATTACGGCATCCTTGCCGAAGCCTGCGGTGTTTTCCTTATCTACGATGCATGATCCGGAGAAGATTGTTCCGTTGGCATCTGGAGAGAGAACGGTGCCGCGATGCTCCCAGTTGATGAGGTCCTTGCTGACGGAGTGTGCCCAATGCATGTTGCCCCACATAGAGCCGTAAGGGTTGTACTGGTAGTAGAGATGCCACTCACCGTCCTTGTAGAACATGCCGTTAGGGTCGTTCATCCAACCGTACTCTGGTGTGTGGTGGAACGTAGGACGGTACTTCTCGCGGTTCTTGCTGTCGAAGGTGTCAGAGAGCTTGATGTTCTTGAGACATACGGCAGAGGCCACACCACCACGGTTGGAGTGATCCACGGCAACGTGTGTCTGGAGCATGAGGTGCTTGCCGTGGTACTCCGAAAGTTCGAACGGTACGTAGTAGTCGATCTTCGAGAGTGCGAGGCGCACGTTGAGAGAGCGCACCGGCTGGTTATCTACCACGACGGAGATTCTTGACTCCGGAGCATTGTCCTCGATAGGCAGCAGGAGATACTTCTCCGTTGTCTCCGGTGCAATGCGGATAAGGCTGTTGTCATTGGCCAACGACTCTATCCTCAGGTTTTGCGCCGAAGATGGAATACAGCTGCTGGCGGTTAGCAGAAGTGCTGTAAGGAGCACTGATGTCTTTTTGTTCATTGTCTTAATTATTTATAGTTTTGTAGCTTTCTTCTAACTGAAAATGTTACCCTGAATTCAATCTTTTTTACCTTTGAAAGAAAGCCTCCATCCACTGATGATAAACTATTGCAAATAATACTAACCAACTAACTAAACATTAACCGATATATAAAACTAACTTTTCGTCTGTAATGATTTCCAAGTGCAAAGGTACAGACTTGGCAATATAGGTATATAAAAAAATGTTGCAACAACTATAAAAAAAAAGTCATTGCAACATTTCTTGCTTTATTTGCATCATTTTTACTTGTCGGAAGGCGATTTGCCGTAGTATTCCTTATAGCACTTGGCGAAATAAGACGGTGCGGAGAAGCCTACCCGGTATGCTACCTCTGATACCGACAGCGACGAATCCTGCAGCAGGACATGCGCTCTTTTGAGGCGTTCCTCACGGATTATCTCCACCGGAGTCTTGCCCGTCAGCGACTTCACCTTCCGGTAGAGCTGCACGCGGGAGAGGCACATCTCCTGACCGATGTCCTCTACTGAGAGATCGGAGTCGGAGAACCTGTCGTCGAGGCAATGGAGGAACCTGTCCATAAACTCATTCTTCGGAAGAGTATCGCCGGAGTTCTGGTTAAGATTTGGCGCAGAGCCGTCAGCATCATCGTTACTGACGGTAGCATCGAGGAGCTTGTCGCGCTGTTCCTCGAGCTCATCGCGCTGACGTTCTACCTTCTCCTTCTCAATATTCAGCTCGTCGTTCTTCCTGCGCAGCTCCTGATAGAGGTGGTGCTTGGTGCGGTATGCCCTGACGGTGATGACGAGGAGCATGCAAACCACGATGACAACGATGATGATCGAGATGAGGAGAGCACGCTGCGCACTGAGCATGGTGAGCGTCTTATCTACGCGCGCATACATTTTTTTAATATACTGGTGCTGGTTGTCTATCTCCTTGTGCTGCATGAGCAGTACGTTGGCGTTGGCACTGGTGACGAGACTCGTCTCCATGTCGGTCTCCTTCGAGTATGGCTCACCCCTCAGTATGTTGAGGGCCAACTGCATCACCTTGTCGCCGTGGGTGGGGTAGATGGCAGAGGCGGTGAGTATGCCGTCGCGTACCTTCTCTATGCCTCCACCAGAGGTTGGCAGGGCATCGATACCGAGGTAGATAACCTCTCCATTTGGTACAAAAGGGGTATTGGAAGCGTGTACCTGCCTGTGGCGTTCGAGGGCCTTACGGGCTCCTACTGCCATGCGGTCGTTGCCACCGAATACGCACTGTATGGATGGTATGCCGCCGTCTTTATCAGCCAGGGCGGTGAGGATACTGTCCATAGCCTTCTCGCCCGACGGCTCCTTCCAGTCGCCTTCGCCAAAACCGACGACGTGCATGTCAGGATACTTCTTGAGTCCATCGTTGAAACCTTTGTGGCGCTCTATGGCTGGCGATGAGCCGTGCTCGCCGGCTATCTCCACGATGTTGCCCCTGCCTCCAAGCTGTGTGGCGGCAAACTGCGCGAGCATCATGCCGATACGGTAGTTGTCGGCTCCCATGAAGGCGGTGTAGTTCTGCACATCGCTGCGACGGTCAAAGAGTATGACGGGGATATTGGCATCGGTGGCGTGCTGTATGGCTTTGGAGAGCTTGCTGACCTGCTGCGGCGATACAATAAGGATATCTACCTTGAGGTTTATGAGCGAGTCGATCTGTCTTGACTGCTGCTCCATATCGTCGTTGGCAGAGCACATGATGAGGTCAACGTCCTCATTGAAGTACGTTGCCTGTTCCAGCTCGGCCTGAAGCTTGGAGCGCCAGGAGTCTTCGGAGCACTGCGACACGCCGATGAGGTAACGCTTGTCCGGAGATACGCAGGAGCTGAAAAGTGTAGTCAGCACAAGGAGCGCTGACATAATGGCTTTCTTTGGCATAGATATCAATTTATGGTTGTTATGTGTGTGTGGTCTAATCCCTACTGCTTCTTACGGAAGGTGTCGATATGGCGTATGCGCTTGTTGTCGAAGATGTCGGCAATGGTGATGAGGATGGCTGTCTCCTCCACGTCGCCGAACTCGTCGTTGATGGCTCCGCCGAAGCATTTCATGGTTGGCGAGAGGTTCATGTAGGCATTGACGAGCGGTGGTATGTTGAAGCCCAGCGCACGGATGGCACCATTGAGGATGCGATAGTCCTCCTTGAAGTCCCTGCCGCAGACTACCTGTGCCAGTTCCTCCTCTGGAGTGTCGAGTTTCAGCGGATCCATAGGTGTTATGAGTCCGTCCTTATCGCCAAAATACTTCTTGAGGAAATACTGTATGAGGTCTCTGCCGAAGCGTGTGTAGCTTGGGTACATCGTCATCTTTCCGAAGTAATACTTCATATTAGGATTGATGACGGCGAGTGCGCCGAGGCCGTCCCATAGGTTATCAAGTGCGAAGAGGCTCTTGTAGCCCATCTTCGAACTCTGGTACTCCGGTGTTACAAACGAGCGTCCGAGCTCTATGGTGTGCGGAGCATACTCCTTCAGGAACTTCTCCGAGAAGTGGAACATGTGGCTGGTGGCGAGCTTAGGCTGACCATTGTCGCCGTAGGTCCACTCGTCGCCCATGAGGTAGCGGTAGCCTCCGATGATCTCCTTCGACTCCGGGTTCCACACGATAAGCTGCTTGCAGCACTTCTCGCAGGTATCGAACTCATCGATATCGACGGACTTGCCCGTACCGCCGCCTGCCATGCGGAAGGTTATCTCACGCAAGCGGCCTATCTCACGCATCGTATTTGGTGAGTCGTGGTGCGTGATGACGTATATCTCATTGTTGCTCTTATTGGTCATACGTAGCTGCTTGTCGAGCGTAAGCTCCGGCAAGATGAGGTCAAGGGGTACTTTATCTATGATTTCTGCATCCATATTGCTCGTATATAATATAAAAAAGGTGTTTGTAAGCTTTTTGAAAAAGTTTTTGCGACAATGTGGCTACTGCATAGCCGTACGACTATATTCCCGTTTCTTTCGGCAATTCATAGACGAGGTCTTCCACATACTTTGCCCATTCCTTCGGTGTGCGTGTCTTGTCGAACGTCTGCCACGGTATAGGCTTGCCGAAGGTTACGGTGAACGTCTTGCCACGGTTGAGGAACATCTCATCGACGAGGTACAGCATTGCTATGTTCACCTTCAGGTGCAGCAGCTTGCAGATGTCGGCTATGCGGTAGAAGCGTTCGGAGTTCCTGCCGCTGAAGTGCATCGGCACCACGTCGCGCTGCGTCTTCACGCTTTTGACGATGAACGTCTTCTGCCACGGCAGGTCGTGGATCTCGCCGTCTATCTTGCGAGAACAAAGCCCGGCAGGAAACATCACTATATGTGAGTCGGAGTTGAAGCCTGCCTCGATGAGCGCCGGCAGCCCCCTACCCTTCTTGCCCGCCGTGTTGACGGGAATGCAGAGGGGTGCAAGCCCCGGAAGGTTCATCAGCAGGTCGTTGACGATGTATTTGAAGTTGTCGTTGTAGCGTTCGCCTATCACTGAGCCTATCGCCACGCCGTCGATGCCACCAAGGGGATGGTTACCTACGAAGGTATAGCGCTTCGGGTCGTCGGGCGACGGCAGGTTATCAAGTCCGCGCACCTCTATCTTATTGCCGAGATATGCTATGCATGCCTTCAGCCACGCCGAACCCACAAGCCCTTTCGACTGCCAGAGGAAGTCGTTGAGCTCGTCCTGATGGATGAGTTTTGTCAACCATCTGACGATGAACTTCGGAACACGCGAGGCCTTTGCGCCCAGCTTTGAGCACAACAGACGTTCTACGTCCAGCGTATGTTCCGTAACTTCTATCATAGAATGTGAAAATGCGAGTTGCTTGTCAGCTATTACAACGTGGAGTTATCTAAAAACGATATTTTTGCAAAATTACAACTTTTTTTTTATATAAGGACAATTTTTCATCCGAAAACTGCACCTTTTATCATTTTTTCACTATTCGGAAAGACATTTCCCCGCATGAATTCATTTGTCGGCGAACCATTTTACGAGTTGCTCGACGGCTCTGCCTCTGTGCGAAATGGCATTCTTCTCCTTGCCATCCATCTCGGCAAATGTCGTAGGAAGCAACGTCTTCGGCTCCTCTATGGCCGGGTTTTCGAGATATGGATAGAACACCGGATCATAGCCGAAGCCCTCCGCGCCATGCTTCTCCGTAGCTATCTCGCCCTTCACGACGCCATGGAACATATACTCACCGCCGCCATAGACCAGCGCTATGACAGTACGGAACTGCGCCCTGCGGTTCTCCTCGCCCTTCATCTTATACAGGAGCTTACGCATATTCGCCTCAGAATCATGGTCTTGGCCCTTATCCATCTGAGGGTCGTCATACTCCGCGTCTTCCATATTGGCATAGCGTGCTGAGAACACTCCAGGCTGTCCGCAGAGGGCATCAACCTCAAGGCCGGTATCATCAGCAAAACAGTCGTAGCCGTAATGCTGACGAACGTAAAGGGCTTTCTCCAACGCGTTCTCCTCCAGAGTATTATGAGTCTCAGGAAGTTCCTCGTTGCATCCAATCTCACCGAGCGACTTTATCTCGAAACGCTCGCCGAGGATGGCACGGACTTCCGACAGTTTGTTTTTGTTGTTTGTTGCAAAGACGATGACTTGCTTTTCCATATCAATAACACTTGTTTTCAATTATTTATCGGCAAAGTTACAAAAAATATCTGTAAGCACAAAGGAAATCACCACTTTTTCTTTTTTTTCGACCAAAATTTCTAGCGCATCATCTTAACTTTTTTCCGTCCTATTTTCTATTTCCTATTACCTTTTACCTTGAAAGAGCTTTTCTCCTATTATTTTACTTAGTGCCGAACACAAATTCGGACGAGTCGCACGAATTTATTTTTATAAGGGGTGTACTATTACTATGCCATCTCAGAAAAAACAGAAGTATTCGGAGCCTGCCAATAAGCTACTCAATGAGCTTCTGGATGTGCAGACCATGTTACAGAGCCAGTCTGCAACCTCGCAGCAGCAGGTGGATAATGCATATGCTCATTTATCAACAACCTTCGGTGAGGGCAGATACTTCGTGCAGATTGCAGGTGGTACCGTGAAGGTCAACGGCGATAGCAAGATAACAATTGCCGACGCCAATGCCGTTGTGAACATCTACTTGAACAAGAAATAGTTTTTCACTCAAAAACATATTTTAATACGCGCACAATAAGAGTATATAGATTTTTTTGGGCTTTTCAGTGATTTTTTTGTTAAAAGATTTGGTCATTTCATTTCTTTTTCTTATCTTTGCAACAAAATTATAGGCTTTTGTCTGCGACTAACTAAGATTTGACAAAAATATAAAAAATAATAAATAGTAATCATTATGAAGAAATTACTCATGATGGCTTTGGCTGTGGCAATGGGCACAGCAAGCTCTATGGCAGCTCCAACAGACATTTCCGGCATGGACAATGCTCTCTACGTGAAGGATGCTTCTGTTACTAAGGGCAAGACCGCAACTCTCACCCTTGAGCTGAAGAACGCTCTTACAAACGTACAGTCTATCGGTGCGTACATCACACTCCCTGCTGGCGTTACCGTAACAAACGCAACACTTACTGATCGTTCTAACCCTGCTGTTACAAAGACTGGCGCAGAGTCCAACTACGTTCAGACAAACGTTGTTGACGGCGTAACACGTCTTGCACTCCTCGGTTGTTCCGGTGAGGCATTCTCAGGCAACGAGGGTACCATCGTTACTCTCGAAGTTAACGTGGCAGATACAGTAGAGGCAGGCTCTTACGACATCAATGTAAGCAACATTGAGCTCTGTACCCTCGACAGCAAGGCAACAGTCCTCGAAGGCACTATCGCTACAACACTGACCGTTGGTGCAGGTGGTGTCAGGGGTGATCTTAACGGTGACGGTGCTGTTGACACAGCAGACGCTCTCAGCGTTTACGAGTCAATGGTTGCTGGAGAGTATGCAGCAAACAAGGATCTCAACAACGATGGCTCTGTAGATACAGCTGACGCTCTCGCTATCTACGAGATTATGATTGGTAGCAATTAATTAACACAAATTTTATAGATTACAACAATGAAAAAGATTTTACTTTTAGCAGTTCTTTTAGTATCTGCAATAAGCATGAATGCTGCTGATCAGCTCAA
>CAMADY010000030.1 GCA_945831805.1 uncultured Prevotellaceae bacterium | reverse complement strand
TGGCGAGTCATATACATTCGGTGCAAAATTTACAATACCAAAAAAGAAGAATAAAAGACGATAATTGATAATTACGTTAACAAGAAAAAGAACCAGGTATGATACACGATGAATATACAGACGAAGAACTGAACAGGCAGAGACTTGCGAATACTATACGCAGATGGCGCAAGGACACATCACGTAAGGCTTACGGACATCAGCTGAGAGTGTATGCAAGAGGGATGAGAGATGCAAATCATATGGCATAAAATAAATCAAAGTAAAGATGAAAAAAGAAAAGTATGAAAGAGTTCTTGCGATAAACAATAGGCTCAAAGAGTTGGAAGATGTAAAAAAAGAAATTGCTTCTACCACGAAGTTTAGGCTGAACTATGTCTATAAGGACAACGAGGGATGTGCTGAGTGGAGAATGAAGGCTGTCAGTAATTTGTTCGATAAGCATGACGTAATGATACGTGCAGAAATACAGCAGGAGATTGATGAACTTAATCATGAAATTGAAACATTGTAAACTCAGAAGAAAAGATGGAAAAATATCAAGAAAGAATGTTCGCTGAACTCAAGGAACTCAACGACAAGATAGCGAAGTTGGACGCCTTTTTGGATACTGACACATACAATAACCTCGATCTTTTTCAACATGCCGCCCGACGAACGTGAGCGAGAACTTGCCACCATGCGTCAGCAACAAGCCAACGCAGAGGTAGAGGCAAAACTTTTCAACTCGCCTTTGTTCAAGATGTATGAAAAGTATTTAGGTCAGTTATTCATGTAACTATGGACTGCAAATACCACACTTGTGACGATGAAGGCGCACAAGAGGTTTATTATCATTTAAGAGAAGAATTAAAGCACTAAGCACTTTGTGCGATGTATTACTAAAATAAAGATTAAACATTATGATTTTCGCAGAAGTAATCGAAGGTCTCAAAGAAGGCCGCAATTTCACACGCCAATGTTCGGCTACGTTGAACGGCAAGTTTATCACCATGCAGATACCTGCTGACATTCCCAATGATGTTATCCCCAAGATGCAGAGTCTCAACGACGGTGCCAAGTCGATACTCGGCACAGTAGGTGATTGTCAGATACACTATCGCAATCAGGTTCTCATGGTCAACAAGGTAGATGGTGAGCCAAACACTGCCACTTACTACATGCCTACATGGGAGGACATCTTCGCTGACGATTGGCAAGCAATTTAACCCAACCGAGGGGTACGAAACGAATATAACGGCGTGGCTCCAGTTCGTGCCAGCCTGTACCCCTCGTTTTTTTTTATTAAATTCAAGAAAAGATGGAAAGAAAAACTATATCAATTTATGACCTTCAGATTGGCGACATTGTGATTGCCGAAGAGTTTTATCTTGACGAGAATACTGACGAGGAGGTTTATAACGACCATCCTTTTAAGATTGAGGGTGTTTCAGAAAGTGGCAGCATTTATATTGATTGCGATGAATGCTCTTATGAAGGCAGCTGGATGGATGATTGCGAGAGTGAAAGTGCGAGTGACATCTACCCTATGCCATTGACAGAGGAGTTTCTCCGTTTGAATGGTTATGAGGATGGCGGTCATTTCATGGTGCTCGATTGGAGTGAGGGCAATATCCTGAAAGAGGGACATAAGTCAAACTACATTCAGCTAATAAAATGGTCAATGGATGGTGAACTGAAGGTGTTCATGCTTGGCGTAATTCTCGACAACGTTCCTGCTATCAATACAGAGATTAGATATGTGCATCAGTTGCAACATGCTCTGCGTGCCATCGGTCTTTCCGATAAGGCTAAATTCAAGGTAAAGTAATCCCATAACCGATGGGAACGAAACGAATAGAACGGTGTGGCTACCGTTCGTGCCAGCCCTCTCCCGTTAGGGCGAGGGAGTAGATAATAAAAATGCAATTAAACATTTATAAAGTTGTAGCAAAAGAACAAAACAACGACAGTTTTTAGCAGAAGTAAAAGTCCATGAGTACAAACTTCGCAAGGTTCTACATAAACCAAGTACAAGTGGCGGTGTGGCACTGACTGCACTTTGTATTCTTACAGGCGAATTGGTAGGCAACATACTCAATCAAACAGATATTCCACTGACAAGACGTTATTACACGGAATCGGTAAACGATACTATCAATGCATCTATCAGTGATACGTTGGAAAGCATAGACATACAATGATTAAACGCATTTCCATAAATTGCCCAAAGAACGTGTGTTCGGCTATCACTTGGCATTACACAAGGAAAGTCTGAGTAACTTCTTGCCGAATACTCGTTCACTAATCAAGGCACAAGGGATATTGATTGAATTTTCATAGACTATGGCAAAGAAGAATAAACGATACATCATCTACCTAAACGAAGATTATTTACGTTGCTTGTCAGCACAGCGAGGTGAGTTCTCTGCCGATGCTTGTGCGAAGTTGCGTGACGAGGTGTATAAGCAGATTAACGACTACCTGATTGGCGAGGGTGAAGGCTCCTTGTGTGGAATGACATTCATCGGCTCAGATGGCAAGGAGCATAAGTCCTTTGAGGTGGTTCGTGTTTCGGACTGCAAGACAATAGCCGACATTCGTTATTTCAACCGACTGAGAAAACGTAAGCACAAATGATACGATGGTTTATATATCCGCATCCACGGCTGTCCTTCTTCCAGGACATTCCGACCTTGACGCGGCTATCTACAAGAAACAAACGACAATTGTTTTTGAAGATTATATGTAACAAACGGAAAAGATTGTAAAATGTTATAAAAAAAAGAAAAGATGAAATACTTCAAACAAAACTATGTGTCAGGCAGCCATGAATTGACGATGTATGGCAGCTATGAGGATTCTAACATCACGCCGGAGGGTTACATTTATACCAGTGTCTATTCAATTGACTGCGCCGACGGCATAAATTACTATGAGTGTTCTGAGAACTACTTTAAGCCTGACGAGATAACAGCAATCACTGAGGAGGAATACCTCCATGTTATTGAGCAGCTCCAGAAGGTTGACTGGCTTCAGATACAGATTGACGAGGTGCTGAAAGCATTGCTTTAATTATAAAGGAAAAGAAAATAATATGGGTGCAAGAAAATCAAGGATGATGCGCAAAGCTCGCAAGCTGATTGATTTCGGCTATAAGCCTACATTCCGGGAAATGATGCAGTCATACCGATTTTGGAAGCACTGTATCAAGCGTCACAAGATTAAACTCCCGAAGAAGTAAAGATGGAAATTACGTTTTGCAATAAAAAATACAGTCTGCCACAGATAGCGCAATATCAGTCTATCCCTTACGAGGCAGGTCTTTGTTGCTCTCATTGTAGCAACTTTGAACGAGAATATAGAAGTTGGATGGACGAGATGGAGTCTGACCGAGTTATCGGCTATTGCGTTGACGGTTCAGGTGCATACCAGATTGTGCTTGAGTGCAAGTATTGCCATGAGAAATATCGTTTCCACATGGACAGACATTGGTATGAAGAGGATGGAAAGATTCTCTTTGACGTTGAACATTGGAAGAGTATGGTTGGTCTTCACCTCTTCAATGGAAAACACGATTATCTTGAAATTGAATAAATGAATACCGCCCCGATCTTCGCATAAACACACAATAATTGACTTAAATTATGCGCAAATTATCGTAAATTTTATACGTAAACAAATATTTATAGAGTACAACATGAAATATAAAATTCAGTCAGATTGTGAAAAACAGGCTTTATTACACCTTATGACAGGGAAGTACGATTGGGTATTATGGTCAGGAGACTTCCGTGACCAATGCGTACAAATTGGAGGATTGATACGCAACATTCCTTGCGACAAAGCTCACGCAAACTGTATTGATTCCAATCATAATTACCTACGACACGAACAACTTACATTCCAGAGCAGAAAGGCTGCTGTAAGGTGGGTAAGAAATCACAAGAAATGGATAGTAGAGGACTATAAGAAACGTAATGCAGGCAGAAAAGCAAGATGGGTCATGGCTACACAATGGCGCGGAAAAGGAGTTTTCTATTTAAATTTAGATAAAATCTGATGACATTATGATAGATGGCAATTACTACATAGATTATTATGATTTCTTACGAGACATTAAAGAGTTTCTGCGCTGACGAAGATTTGCGTCCGCAATTGATGTACGCTTGCCGGCGTTCTGACGGTTGGTGGGCAACGAATGGGCAGAAGGTTATCTACGCGCCTATGGAAGAGTGTCAGCAAGGCGATGCGCGTTTCTTTTGCGATGAAATGCCAAAGGATGTAGGCAAGTATCCTAACGTAGAAGCGGTGGTGAACGTGAAAGGCTTCACACCGAAGTTCACCATCACCGTGCAGGCAATCAACGATGCCCTGGCACAGATACCTCTGACGGACGAAATGAAGGAGGTGGAGCGTGAGATGGAGTTCATCGACTGCCCCGAATGTGGTGGCGATGGAGAGATTGAGATTAGCGAAATCATCTACTTCCGAAATCATCGGTTGAATGCCGAGGCAACGTGCGAGTGTCCTGTCTGCCACGGATACGGTAAGATTCCAGACAAGGAGGACTACAACCCGAAGTATGATGACTACGACCCAGACTCGCCCGAATACAGCACAAAGGTAAAGACGGGCAAGAAGATTCCCAATGTCAGCGGCACGATCCTTCACATCAATAAATCCGGCTACATCAAAGCCGCCTTTGCCCTCGCTCTCTTGCGTGTGGCTCGTGAGCAGGGTGTAGATGAGATAGAGTGTAGTGGCTCCAACTACCTCGACTGTATCCTCTTCCGTATGCACGGAGTGATAGTAGGCATCCTGCCTGTGTACAATGTAGACAACGAGTTGAAGTATATAGATATAAAGGTGTGAACAAACGTATTTTATAGTATGACAAACGAAGAATTTTTCTCAGCAAATAAGTCCCTTGAGGACAAACTGCTATACCTTATGCGTCAGCAGAACGATGTGCGTGATGAAATAGACAAACTGCGTAACGACTTTTGCCATCAGTTGTGCGAGGAGCATCAGCAGTACAAGGATAAGAAAGTAAAGGTAGTGTTTGAGCACACCATTCAGACCGGATTAGGACCACGCACCCAACACCTGGAGTGCATCGGTTTCCTCACCGGCTTCTCCTTCAAGCGTTATTATATCAATGACATTTATCCTACCATAGCAAAGGTAAAGAAAGACGGCACAGCATCAAAAGTGGTGTACCCTAAATGGGAAATATTACCCTGGAAAGATGTCAAGTCGATAGAGGTAATTGAATAAACGGAAATTATAGAGACAATGGCAAAACGTAGAACAATACGCAGACAGCGTGACAAAGCCCTCAAAGAGTTGGCTGAGTACAAACGTATGGCGGAAGTAAGGCGCATAGGAAACGCTATGATGTCGCAGAGATATTATGAGCAGGTGGCACAGTTGTATGGTTCCTGTGTCTATCACGATGAAGATGTCACTTGCGGTTTCCTGGAAGATACGCTTATCAAGCGCAGAATTCTTCACAATCTCGTAGACGAAGGACACCTTGACCAAGCTATCACAAGCCGTACCGAACCCATCGGCAACAATAAAAGCAGACTAACAATAGAGTTGAACGTATTGAAACCTGAATAGCCCTATGCCAGCAGACGCAACGAAAGTATTCATCGAAGGTATGAAAGCATATACCGATGAACAGCGGGCAGAGATAGAAGCCGCCCTCCGTGAGCATAACGCAGAAGCCGTGAGCAAGGAAGAGTATGTGAAGCACCTTCAGGAGTCAGTCTTGCAAGAGGAACAGCAGATGCAAGAAATGCGCGACAAGATGCAGACCTATCATTTTTATCGCAAGCCAGAGTTTCAAGACCCACCTCGTATAGACCTCAACCCACAACCCTTCTATACTATGTTTCTAAACAAACGAAAAAAACGGAATAAACGGAAATAGATTTATTGAGTTATGAGCAACGATAAAATCCAACTTAGCATTACGGCAAATTCAGCAAAGGCATTGCTGATGCTTGCCACTCAGCAGATAGACTTGCTGACAACCGACAATATACGGTTGAAGCGTAGAGTACAGGAACTGACCGACCAGTGCAACGAAATAAACAACAAACTGCACGAAAAGGAGCAACACCTTAACGTAGGTCCGTCGTATGAGGAAATGGAGAATGTCTTGCTGACAAAGCAAGAGCATAATAGCTATCTTACGAAGGAGGTTGACCGCTTGACCGCCATCCTCAAAGAAAGGGATGCAGAGATAGAACGTCAGAAGCGACTATACGATGACCTAAACGATGTTCTTCAGCAGACCAAGGCGAAATTGCCAAAGAAGAAAAAGGCGGAAGATCCTGCCACCGACCGCATCAAGTACAGCATGGGCGACCATATTATCATTACCGGTACAATCTTGGGCGATAACATTCCCGACCACCATGCTACCATCCTCAAAGTAATGAAGGACGGATGCGATGTAGTGATAACCGAAAAGGATTCTGACTTTGAGGATGACGAACCATGGGTACCGTTTGATTACATCAGAAATGAATAATTCCTTATAATTCGTGCAATTAGTGAAATTCGTGTTCAAAAAGAAAAAAGCATTCACGGTAATTAGCATTAAAATATGAAACGTAGAAAAGCACTTTCGGTTCTTAACCGAGACAATCCGCGTTATTGGCAATGGTCGTACACCCGATTGGCAGGGGGAGGATATTTCGGTGCTATGTGGCCTCGCAACTATGGTCTGTATCGACGTGCTTGTGTGACATTGAAACGTGAGCCGTATTATGACAAGCAGTGGTATTTGGAACACAAACGTGCGCAGTGTCAGCTCTGCACATCATGTTAAAGAATCTGTGTTTTTTTTAACTCGTACTACCTTACGTGTTATCCTTTCACAATTTTCTTCACTCTTGACCTATCGGACTTGACACAAGATATGAAATTGAACTTAGTATATTAAATCCATCATGAAAGAAAAAGAAATTATTAAGTACAGAGATATGCTCATAAAGATTAAGTCGATACTGAACTCTATCTATGCTCATCTTCCTTATGGACTTAGTCGGGATGAAAAGGCCTTTATTGAAATCGTTGATGATTTGGCAGAGGACCTTGAGAGAAAATAGTTAATGTTAACATAAAAAGAAAATATATTATGAACAAAAAAATGCTTTATTTGGCTACCATGGCTGCGGCAGTTAGGGCATCTATGGCAGATGATGGAATCCAGGACATGTATACATTTACCCCTCAGTTGAAGTCACGATGTCACAGACCTCGGAAGAGCTATGACCGTGCTTTTGCAAAGAAAGTAGAGAAACGCAGAAAGAAAAACAAGAACAAGAAAACACATAGAAAATGAAAGCGAAAGAATTTTTATCATCACTGTTCTATCTGAAAGGACTGAGTAATAGCTTGAGAGTAGACAGGTTTAAGTATGTATGTGCCGCAGAAGGTATCAGCGAGCGTAAGGCGATGGATATGTTCCATCATCTGATGATTCTCATCAAGGGTGATATTCCTTATGTTGAGAATAAGAAACCCACTCCTGAGTACATTGAGTCACTTCTTGATATGGCATCGCGTGCAAGCGCAGAATATGCTCATGGCATGCACCTCAAGGCAGATCTGTCGAATTTCGGGTTTAAGCACTGGGGTGATGAATTTGGTTATGCGCTGTATATCTTTACCAAGGATGGTGAAGAGAAAAAGGCAGAGGAGATGGATATTGCAAGTCCAGACACATACATCTCTGTATCGTTGATGCTCAAGGGGGGATGGAAGATAAAGGGTGTAATACGCCAGTGTGATATGATTTATGATACCAGAGGCTGTCTTGACTTGACAAAAGAACAGCGGCTTACTAATAAGAGTCTGCGTGTATATGACGGTGATGTCTTTGAGGTAATTCCTTCAGACAGCATATTAAGTTCCCCGGCTAATTGCGGCATGTACCTCTGCAACAATGGCGCTTACCGCAAGCTTCTCTATGTTCCGGGTAAGGGTTATGTTAATCATGGTGAGGTTATCGTGGATGGTGATACGCTTGAGATAGAGATAGATCAGAAAGGTCTGTTCAACTCGCACAAGATAACGTGGGGCGGTTTCCGCAAGGTAGGTAATATTCATGTGGACATGGGGTGTCTGATAGAAAAGAAATAAGATGATGAAAAGAATAAAAAGAATACTGCGCCGCTGGCTTGGCGTAGAGAAAGACCGCAGAGACCTTGATCTTCTATCAAGGAAGGTCTCAGACAATAACTTATATGCGGCATCAAGGTATGCCGAGTATTCACACCGGCTTGACAAGGTTGAAGGAACCATCGGGCGCACTCTTCGTGCAGGTTTTGACCATCACATCAGGCAGACATCATGGATGGTGACGGCGTGGCGTGACAAGAATGGCAGGGAAAGAGTACATTTCTATGAGGTGGACAGAGATTGTATAGAAGATATTAACGGCATGCTTAAGAGTTTTAAGAGAGATAATGTAATCATTGATTCGCATCCAGAGATAGTAAAACATTTTAAATGGTAATGATATGGTCAAGAGAATTATATATGTACTTGGGTAAAGAAAGTAGAGAAACGCAGAAAGAAAAACAAAAACAAGAAAACGCATAGAAGATGAAAAAGATTATGTTCAACGATGAGTACAGTCTGACGCAGGCAGTACTTGATAAAAGGAAGAACAATACAAGGCGCATAATCAAGTTGAAAGCAGGCGAGTATGTTCGTGTTGTCGCACTTGTAAATGGCTCATTTATGTTCTATGTGGCAAAAGACGGTGAGCCTACAGCGTACGTCGATGGTAATGTAGAGATGCCAAACTTTGTGCGCATCTTGAAGCCAAAGTACTCCATCGGACAAGAGGTTGCCGTGGCGCAGAGTTACGGAACAATGGCAAACGAAGGTGGTGATATACTTGCCAATATGTTGCAAGATGAAACAACATTCAAGCCAGAGTATTGTGGCGCAGGATGGAAGAACAAGATGTTTGTCAAAGCCGAATTGATGCCACATCGCATCAAGATTACAAACGTCCGAGTAGAACGTCTGCAAGACATCAGTGAGGAGGATTGCCTGAAGGAAGGTGTTGTGGAAGATTTGAAGGGCGTTCAGTATTCTTATCCTACCAGTGTGGGATATTATTCGCAATATCCATTCAGCACTCCGAAATCAGCCTACGCTGCACTTATTGACAAAGTTAGCGGCAAAGGTACATGGGAGTCGAACCCTTGGGTGTTCGTCTATGAATTTGATTTGGTAAAATAAAATATAATGAAAAGAATAGAAGCAATCTCAAACAACAGCGATGTTAGTGAGAAGGCTCTTGAAGCCTACCTTGTGAAGCGCGTCAAGGCATTCGGTGGGATTGTCCTCAGTTTAAAAAAGTATTTTAAATGGTAGACAAGGAAATGAAAGCACGCAATGCTGCATCCACATGGTGCAGGTGCTACAAGTGTGACGGCATTGCACGCAATATTATAAGTGAGAATGAACCAGCCATAAGATTCAGATGCAACAAGGACAAGCTTGAGACCTGCCTTAAGTGGTATGATGCCTATCGAGGTGGTCTCCTGGTACTGGATTCTGTCATAGAAGAGTAACTCATGATTCTATAAATTCGCATAATAAAACACACATAAACATAATTTCTTCATGCTTTCCCATATATCTCCAGAAGAAATGAACGCGCTGAGGAACATCCCACTGCAGGATGTCATGGCGCTGAACGGACACAAGCCTGTCCGAAGATTTGATAATAGCCTTTATTACCGCTGTCCCAATCCCTCCCATAAGGATGAAGACCCTTCATTCCGCATTGAGATTACCCCGACTGACAAGTCTGCCGGAGCCAGGTTCAACTGCTTCGGATGCAAGCAGCTTCATGGTGCAGGAGCCATTGAGCTGCAGGCGCAGCTGTGGGGTGTCACACCCAGGGGTAAGGACTTCTGGCGCATTATAGACAGGCTGAGCCACGAGTTTCATATAGAGGTTCAAGGTATTACTGACAGCCATGATCACTACGTTACGGTGGATCCAGTCAGTGAGTTCGAGTGGGAGCGCACGGAGTGGACAGATAACCATCTGCGTGCGCTGGGCTGCAAGGTGGAGCCACAGTACTCGGAGGCAGACAGGGGTGAGGCAGAGGAAGCCACAGGCAAAATGGTCTACTCCTGGGGAATGGTGGGCGAGCCAAGACAGAGAAAGCCCTATGATTTTGACCCCGAGGACATCACGCGACGCTTCGGAGTGGAGCCAGTGGCATGGTTCAAGACCCCTGCAAAGAAGGAGTACAGCCATATGGTGCGTGCCACCGACTACTATCCGATGTTTGTCATCAAGACAGTAGATGGCGAAGGACGCTGGCGTGTGAAGAAATATGAACCATATAACCGCCCTGACAAGAACGGAGTGTCCTACAAGTGGACATGGTGGTATCAGGGAAACGATAAGGGTAGGAATGCAGAATACAAGCATATGCTCTACGGTGACTCTGATGTCCTTGACGCGCTGTACAATCTTGATGTGGTTCCTGCTGATACAAGTGTGAACCGCGACCATCCTGTGGTGCAGGACCAGCACTACAGGGAGGATGGGCAAGTGGAGAACACCGTCAAGTTTCGCCGTGTATGCATCTGCTCTGGTCCGAGAGACGCCATCCAGGTGTTCTACCATTCGGACTGTCACGTCGTTTACCCACATTCTGAGACTGCCGAGATAGCGCCCAGTCTCATCAAGCGTCTCTTCAAGATTGCCGAAGAGGTTTTTATTCTCTTTGACAAGGACAAGACAGGCATAAGGGAGGCGACTCAGCTTAACCTTGAGTATCTCATGCTGCGCAACGTGGAGCTTCCCGATGACCTCTCGATGCTGACAGACACCAGAACAGGCAAGCCAGCCAAGGATGCGAGCGGGTACTTTGAGCTCTATGGCATGCGCCTCTCGTCCTCGCGCTACGGACGCAAGGGTATAGATGCCCATTTCGATGACCTTCTATCTCGCTCCATACCCCTGCAGTTCTGGCACAGGGAGCGCAAGGTGAGTAACGCAGAAAAGCCTCTTGGAAAGTGTCACTACAACTATGACCTTCTCATAGACCCCATGAA
This sequence comes from uncultured Prevotellaceae bacterium, assembly GCA_945831805.1. Classification (GTDB taxonomy): domain Bacteria; phylum Bacteroidota; class Bacteroidia; order Bacteroidales; family Bacteroidaceae; genus Prevotella. The sequence goes on along the minus strand of CAMADY010000030.1, from coordinate 17,777 downwards.
GCGTTTCCTGCGCTACTCGGGCATGGCTAAGATGAAGGTTAACGAGCAGACCTTCCGCTTCGTGCTCATCGAGAACAATATCGTGGACACTATCCCTGATAAACTAATCGTCTCTACGGCACGCCGTCTGATGACCGACTGGCTCAAGGAACATCCTTATTATTATAACAGTGACCTCAGCAACCGCATTGCCAACGCCTCGAACATGATCAACCGTGACAACCTGCTTGACCTTCCGACGGAAGACCTTGACTTCAAGCACTGGGGTCCTTCGTGGGACTATGACTTCTTTGAGAATACGGCAGTGAAGATTACGCCTCATGGAAGAGAGCTTCAGGACTATGCCACGCTGCCGTTCTACGTCAACCGTGCCGCTATTGTTAAAAGGACGTACGAGTATAAGCCCGACTGCCTGGAGGTGAGCTTGAACCCCATGCTTGAACAGTACGAGCGTCGCCACCGCGAGCGTCTCGACCAGATAGCAGAGGATGACTATCAGGCTATCCAGGATGAGAATGAAGAATGGGAGAGGACACAGCGTCTATGGACATACAGGAATACTTTCAAGCGTGCGTATGGGGAGCTGCCACATATAGTGCAGTATCTCTACAACGCAGGCAGGACATACTGGCGCGAGGAGGGAGTGGAGGACGTGCGAAGGGGAAAGCCGCACGTAAAGAAACTCTCTCCAGAACGCCAGCAGTTTCATGATATGCAGTTCGTAAGCAAGGTGCTTGCCATTGGCTACCTTCTCTGCCGACACCGCTCGCCGTCAATGCCGTACATGGTATATGCTACAGACTACCGCGTGGTGGATGAGACGAAAGCAACAGGACGCACAGGTAAGTCAATCCTGGGCAAGACCATGGGCTGCATACGTAACGAATGCGGCATCAGCGGAAAGGACTTCAAGGCAAGCCCCGAGATGGCATCCCGCAACTTCCGTGACTACGACTATCTGCGCGATGACTATATAAACATCAATGACCTGCGCTCTTCCGTGGATACGCAGACATTCTATACATGGGCTGAAGGAGAGATCGTGCGCAAGAACCTCGGCAAGGACGAGGTGGATATTCCTCGTGATATGGCTGCCAAGTTCTTCATATCATGCAACAAGATGGTGGACCTTTCGGCTCCGAGCACGAAGGGACGTATATGGCTCATGCTCTTTTCGGACTACTATCACGAGGCTGACGGAAGGGGAATGCAGAAATGGAACCCACGCATGGAGTTTGGCTATGACCTTGGAGTAGAGGATACGCCGGAGCAGATGAGCGAGATGCAGAACTTCTTCATGTACTGCCAGCAGGCTTATCTCCAGGTACGTGAATGTGTGATGCCGCCGGCAGACATCGCCTCTCAGCGACGCGAGATGTACGAGTACTTCCGCCACACCAAGGGCTTTGACATCAAGTTCATTGAGTGGGCAGACCAGCTCTTCTCTAACAAGGCTGTCTTCGGTGTTCCTGTTCCCAAGATTGACCTTGTGGTGAGCTGGTACCAGTTCGCGGGACTTGACGTACACCAGGATGCTGTAGTGAACTATGCCAAGGGGCAGACGTTCGGCAAGATGCTCTCTGCATACTGCAGCCATCTTCGAATCACCGTGAATCCGGACGTTGTCTATGCACGCCCCTCAGAGCGCAACCGCATGCCCTCTGCAAAGGCTCACGTCTATGAGTTTCTTACCTCTACAGGCAGACTCTCTGGAAGGCGTGTCTTCTCTGACAGGCAGTCATGCTATTTCTTCTTCAACCGTGGCGAGGAGCCATCTGAGATTACGCAGGTGCAGCTTGGTCAGAATATGGCCGAGGATATTTTTAGTGACGGATATATACTTGAATCATGATAAGGAAATACTCACAGTTACCGACGGCATGCAAGACATGTCTGGAGTGTGTACCGTGCTTTCGTCCTACCAAGCTGTGTCGCAAGGGCGAGTACGGATGCAAGAGAGAAAAGGTTATCAAACCGGTTGCTGAGGTGCATTGTGCAAAAAAAATAAGTGAAATGAAAAAATAATTGTGCGATTATTTGCGTAATTGGTACTTAAAGTATATCTTTGCAGTACGAATTACGCAAAAATATAATTTAATAACATAAATACAAAACTATGGATAATTTGTTTTTGGGAACAGTCAAGTACGACAAGGTGAATGAGGAAGGGCTTACTCAGAAGGTAAGCGAGAAGTATCTTTTTAATGCCTTGAGCTTTACTGACGCGGAGGCAGTGCTGGCTAAGGAGATGGAGCCTTTCATCAGCGGATGGTTTGAGATTGCCGAGATTAAGAAGCAGCATGTCTCTGAACTCTTTGAGAGTGGTATCGCCGGTGATAAGTGGTATATCGTCAAGGCAGCCTTTATCTCTATTGACGAGAAGAGCGGCAAGGAGAAGCGCAACATCTGCAGATTCTACCAGCAGGCCGCTACTCTTGAAGAGGCAGTGAAGTTGTTTAGCAAGGAGTTGGCGTCCTCTATGTCTGACTGGATGCTTGTATCTGTCTCAGAGACTCAGATAATGGATTACTTCAAGGAGGCTGAGTAATGAATGAGCTAAAGGAAATGTTCCGCTTTTCCTCTAAGGAATGGTTAGCAGCAGCAGGGTCTGTGGTGGGCTTTATAGCCTACCTGCTGCTTGCTGACTATGTAGCCGGACTGTTGGGAGAGTTATGTTCGTAAAGTTTCGTATTCCTATGGAATCGTTTGTTTGCTCATGTATGCATGTCCTGATGGTGGTATATCTTTGTTCGTTAGTTATTGTCCTTATTGAGCGTATCATTACGCTCTACAGGATCTTCCGGCGCAGAGAAGTATACCGTTATTCGTGGTTCTGGATTGACTCCTTCTGGACCTTACTGCTTGCACCTGTGACAGCGTTGTTTTTTGTCGCATCCCTTCTGGATAAGTGGGACAGGTGATACCGTAAGTTTCTGAAAAATCACAGCCGTGAAAATAATATAAATTAGTTAGTTTTTTTATTTTGATTTAATTAGTTTGGTTAGGCACATATCCAAGAGACCAAAGGAGGCGCGTAGTTTTTACGTTTCTCCAAGCTGGCGAAAGCCTGCGAGGGTTTGAATCCCGCCGTGCCGTCAAGTAATGACAGAAAAAGAAAGTACGTATGAAAGAAAAAGACTTAGTATTCTTCGGCGCTGAAGGACTTACCTCTGCTAGCGCCGCTCACATCTGCACCCTGTGTGCCGAGAAGGCTCGTGTTCTTGCTTCCTATGTGGAGAATGTCAGCCTTGTCAACAAGGACCTTGAGATTCCTGCTTCAGGAACATCAACACGCCTGCACAACGGCATCGGCGACGAGGAGCTTCTGCACTTGCATGAGACACTTGACAAGATAGGTGACTACCATTCTCTGCAAGCCTGGCTTACGGAGGCTATCAAGGCAAAGCAGCGTGCTACTGACGAACTCGGTAAGGTTGATTTCGTGAAATGGAAGGAGGTATGTAACATCGACGAGGACGAGTGTCCCGAGTTCCATTCTGAGCTTGTAAGCCCTGCCGACAACACAGCAGTAAACAGTGATGAGATACTTGCATCGTGGTCTGTCAAGGACCGCATGCGCATCCTGGAGCTTGGCTCTCGCGCTGCCATATATGGCAAGTATATCGGTATAGAGAAGACATCCATTGGCACGGTCAAGGGAGCGTACGCCAAGGCACGCGAGGAATATTTCTCACGTCACCAGAGTCCTGTCGATGTCAAGGGTGAGGGACAGGATGTCACCATCACACGCTATTCGGAGTCTGTAAGCCAGAGTGTAGAGGATCAGGTTTTCTTCTCTATGGAGCAGAAGCACCGCTCCCTGAACGCTGAGCTCAACGGTCTGTTGCACCGTCTGGAAGAAGAAGTCAACAGTGAGGCGGCACGCCGACGGATGGAGTACATAAAGGCTCGTGCAGAGTACGATGCTGCCTATGCCGTCGAACATGACGAGTTCACAAAGAAGCTTACTCAGTGGAACATCCGCCGCAAGGAGTTGACCATCCAGTGGCAGGAGTGGAAGAGAGTGCGTCTCGATGAGCTTCAGAGACTGCGCATCGTTATTCCGAATGCGATGAAGGATACCTATATCTCTCTTAATTCACTGGAGAAATGCTGAGAAAACTATAGACCGGAGTAGGGAAGGACTGAATGTTTATGCTGTGAAACCTTCCCGAACTGAATGAAGAAGCGTTCTTACTTTCGCCGGAAAGGTGTTTCGACAACTGTCATGAGGTCGCAGGTTCGAATCCTGCCTCGCCACCAATGCGGTGATTAGCTCAGAGGGTTAGAGCGCATGATTCAAGATTATAGTATCGCAGGTTCGAATCCTGCCGTCGCAAGACGTGGGTGAGTGGTCTATACCAGTTGGACTTTTAACCCGACCATACTAATCAAAACATTGCAGCAGGACTACCTTCCGTCCGACTAATGTCGGGCATTCATACAGCCAACGTCCACGCCTGGTTCTGCTGGTCTACGCCAATGTCAACATCAACGCCTTGGTAACGATTTCTTCATAAAGACTCCGGTCTTTTCTTATACTGGCAAATAGCATAAATGGGAGAGTGCAGCCTGCTCTAACTTGATTTCCGGTATCTGCTAAACGTATGTCGCAGGTCCCATCCAAATAATCAGACCAGAGAGGTATGCGGGTTCGAATCCCGCTGTGCCGGCACAAACACATTAACAGAAAAATATTATGGATGATAGGGTCTTTCAAATTCCGGTTCAGCGAAGTATAAGTATTCCTGTAAAAATCAAGAGGCTTCGTCCAGAAGCCATCATTCCCAAGAAAGAGTTTCCTGACTCTGGAGGCTATGACCTCTATCTGAGTCAGGATGCCTACGTGCCTGCCCGTAGTGGAAGCACAATACCACTTGGCTTTGCCGTAGAGCTTCCAATAGGTGTGGGTATGTTCCCATTCTCTCGCAGTGGTATCTGTATCAAGGGCGTCGAGGGATGGTCGAGTCGAGAGGCATGGGAGCATGGTATTTCATCATGGCGCTATGACTGCAAGATACGGCTCGGTCTTGTTGATGCTGACTATAGAGGTGAGTGCGCCCTGCTCATTGACAACGACGATGAAGAGTTCTTTATTCCTGCAGGAATGAGTATAGGACAGTGCGTCTTTCTTCCTCTTCTCTATGCTGAATTCGAAGAGACAGACTGTCTCTCACCGAGTCTTCGAGGACAGCAGGGTTTTAATTCATAGTATTTTCAGTATGCTAACGTAGCCAAATTATTAACTTTTAACTTATTATATCCCATGCAGATAATTTCGAATATGGTATGTAGTATAATTTTGCTTAGTGTGTGTGCCGTCATAATAGCTTATGCTTACAAGATAATCCGTGAAATTATCAAACGATGAAGACTATATTGCTTAAGCGTCTTAGAAAGGAAGCCAAAAGGGAATACAGGATTGAATACTGGTCTATCCTCTATTCCAGAAAAAGTACTGTCAGATTAGGAATGTACAAAAATAATGTTGAAGCTGTAAGGCATCTAAAGAACTTACGCCGCACATATATCTGCAGCCGTGTAAGAGAAATGAGGATAAGAAAAACGTCTACGTTGTAAACTACCATACTGATGAATAAGGAAAAGCATTATATAGTATTTCGCTTCATGTCCTATGCAGAGGCAATTGCTCTTCTTCGTGGAGAGAAACTTCACAATGAGAAGGTCTGGCAGGTAGCCACAGGCAGGAAGAATGACAGCATAGGCTTCTGCTTCATGGATGGTGACAAGGAGGAGGCAGAGTATGCCTTCCAGTATCTCAGCGGCATTGTCAGTGAGGATATATGCCTGATACTCCGCTTCAATAATTTCTCTGGTGTCACACTGCGCGAGGCGGTCTGCACCTATTCAGACCCATGTGGTGGTTGGTTTGACACGACAGATGAGCAGGAGGTCAGCCTTACCGATTATGACATCTCTATTATGACTCCCATACGCTACGGGTTTGTGGACTGCTCTGGCATAGATGACATCTTTGAGTGGCATGACATGCTCGGTGAGCGTGCGGATGTCATCCGTATGCTGGAAGAAAGAAAGAGGGAGCAGGAAGAGCGTAAGCGAAGGGAACAGAAGGATTACGAAGCCAAAATCGCAGAAGCCAGGCGTATGGAGGAATTAGAAGCCAGGCGTTTTAACTCTTTCTGGAAGCGTCTTTGCGAAGCAGAGAAGCAGGGCATCCTTGGCAAGGGAACGAAGATGGAGATTAACGCTACGCAGTTCGGCACATTGAAGAAGACGTTTACCATTGAGTTCGTCCTGCCTGAGATAGGCGACTCCATTTTATTCAAACTATCTTCCCTGAATTATGAAGAGTTGCGTGATGAGTTTTACAGCCAGGTATATTCATGTCTTGGCTACAAGGATATTGCAGATAAGTTAGTAAAAACTTTTAATAAACTATACAATGAAGAAGAAATACATTGAGATCCTCAGACGTATTATTTATATCCTATGTTTTATTCTTAGTGGATATATCTTTGCATTTGTCATCTTGACTAGTCCGTTTGATTACGTTCTTACAGGAAAGCATCATGCGCTAGACTGGTTCTTTGATGATATAGAACCTTTGCTAAAAAGAATTAAACCAGACAAATAATGACAAAGAAGCAGATGATAGATAAAGAACTCCTTCGGCAGATGATAGAAGAGAAGATGGTCAAGGTGGAGACACATCCGGACTATGAGCTCTACATATACAACTATACTCCCAAGTGTGTCTTTGCTCACTGCTGGAATGATGTGACCATGCAGTGCCGTGGACTCATTCTCGACAAGGATATGAACGTGGTTGCCCTGCCGCTGCGTAAGTTCTTCAACTACGAGGAACTGGACAGGGGTCTCATTCCTGACCTGCCGTTCAAGGCATATGAAAAGATAGACGGCTCTATGTGGTTTGTATATATAGGGCAGAAATCAAGTCTCTTAGTGATGCCATGCAGGAGAAAGACGCAGTCATTACTGAGTTATGTAATACAATTGGTGAGCTCCAGGCATTGCAGGAGAAAAAGGATGAATAACTTGAGGCTTCGTGCCTAAGCAAAATGTACGAAGACACCTACGGCTGCGTCATCTGCCATCATACCGAATAACCACACACTGCTCAAGCGTGTGCTATAAATACAAGAAGAGATAACTAATAAATAAACAATAAACAACTATGGCCAACATCAAAAACAAAATCATCCACCTGCTGGGTGGAGTAACGAAGAAGGAAAGAGACGGCGATGCCGTTGCTGCAAAAGTATATGCACGATGGGAAGGAAAGAAGCTCGCCTTCCAGGAAATACTCGACACGATGAACAACCTCTACGGCAATCCCAAGTGGGGCGAAATCATCTACAACTACGTGAAGGAATCGCTTGAAGAAATATCAAAAGCATAAATCAACATAATTTAATCCAAATCCAAACAACAATGGCAGACGTTATTCTGTACACTGATGGCTACAAGCTTGGCCATCACAATCAGTACCCTAATGGTACGACGAGAGTTTATAGCAATGTGACTCCACGCAGCTGCAAGTATTTCCCTGAGGCTGCTGACGGAGCTGTAGTGTTCGGAATTCAGTATTTCATCAAGAAATATCTGATGCAGGAGTTCCAGAAGAACTTCTTTGACCGTCCGGAGGAGGAGGTTGTGGCTCGCTTCAAGCGCCGCATTGATACTTTCCTTGGTTCCGACAACAATGTGGGTACGGAGCATATCCGTCAGTTGCACAAGTTGGGATACCTGCCCATCCGCATCAAGGCGTTGCCCGAAGGTTCGCTCTGTCCCATCCGCGTACCCTACATGACTATCGTCAATACGCATCCTGATTTCTTCTGGCTGACCAACTATCTGGAGACGCTTATTTCCTGCGAGCTGTGGCTGCCTGTGACCAGTGCCACCCATGCACGTCTGGCCCTGAAGGCACTGAAGGAGCACTGCGAGCGTACGGGTATGGAGATGAACCCCTTCCTGGTTCACGACTTCTCCATGCGTGGCATGGCTGGACTGGAGGCTTCCATCGTCAGCGGCATGGCGCACCTCACTTCGTTCGTTGGCTCGGAGACAATCCCAGCCATCGAGGCTCTGGAGGACTACTACAACTGTGATGCTGAGAAAGACCTCGTTGCTGGCACTGTTCCTGCTACGGAACACAGCGTGATGTGCGCCGGTGGCGACGTGAACGAGTTCGACACCTACAAGCGTCTCATCACCGAGGTTTATCCCAGCGGTTACGTGAGCATCGTGAGCGACACATGGGACTACTGGCGCGTCATCACGGACTATCTGCCACGACTCAAGGAGGAGATTATGGCTCGCGATGGTCGTGTGGTAATCCGTCCTGACAGCGGCGATCCTGTGGATATTGTCTGCGGACTCTACACCAACCCCGCACTGAATGCTATGCACAAGAACGGCAAATTTTACGTGAGTCACGTGAATGATCCATACGAGCACATGCAAGAGGTGACTCGCGCTGAGTTCTACGGCACTTACTTCCTGCTGTGGGAGCAGTTCGGCGGCACGGAGAATGTCCAGGGTTTCAAGGTACTCGATACGCACATCGGTGTAATCTACGGCGACAGCATCAACCTGGAGCGTCAGAAGGCTATGTATGCCCGACTGGAGCAGAAGGGTTTCTGTGCAAGCAACCTGGTGCTCGGTTACGGCTCTTACACCTATCAGTACAATACGCGCGACCAGTTGGGTCAGGCTGTCAAGGCAACCTACTGCGAGATCAGCGGCGAACCTCACGAGATCTTCAAGAACCCCAAGACGGACGATGGTACCAAGAAGTCGCTGAAGGGACTCATTCGCGTGGAATGGGATCACGACAAGCTTGTGGCATACGACCAGCAGACTCCCGCTGAAGAGATGATGGGCTGCCTGCGTACTGTCTTCGAGGACGGCAAGTTGTTCAACGAGACAACGCTCAGCAGAATTCGTTTCAATGTAGGAAACACACTCTGATTATACACTTATGGCAAGCAGGCCGCGTGCCTGTTTGCCTACTAATAAAAGTCAACAATGAAGAACTTTGAATTTGAGTACGAAGGTAAGAAGCTGTGGTACAGCCGAAGCGTGGCAGCAGCCGTTGCCTTGATAGCCTTCCGTGATAATATTCCACACATGCTGATTGTGCAGCGTGGTCCCAATGCTACGCATCCAGGCAAGTGGTGCATACCAGGTGGTTTCCTGGAACACGACGAGCTCATATCCGACTGTGCGAAGCGAGAGTTGTTCGAGGAAACAGGTATCAGCCTGCAGCCTTCAAAGGAAGAAGATCCGCTCACAAGAGTATGCATCATCGATGACCCAAAGACAAGTTCGATGCAGAATGTAGTATTCGTGTATAAGGTGATACGAGGCAATGCCATGGACGAAGAACTTTCTTTGGCTAATGCAGAACCTGGTGAGATATCCGCAGTCAAATGGATTCCTGTCTCTGACTTCGACAACATAGACTGGGCATTCAACGGAGCCTATCAGAGTGAAATGAGAATACTGCTCAAGCATTCATCAGATAAAAACAACAATCAATATGGCTAAACTCAATCTCATAAACCCAGAACAGTCTGACATCAAGTATGAGGTCATCACCTTCAACGACGGTCAGCCACACATCAAGTTTCAACCACTCGACCGCAAGGCGTTGTCCACGGACGACATCACCATTATTTGCCGACTGGCTACGCAGGACCAACTCTTCATCCTGGAGCAGGCAGCCAATGTGCTGCATCGTCACGGTCTGCGCATTGCTACACTCTTCATTACCTATCTGCAGGGAATGCGAATGGACAGAGTAATGAACTTCGAGGAACCATATTCGCTGGAGCTCATCGCAACGCGCATCAACGCACTACAGGCTGAGCACGTATATGTCGTCGAGCCTCACAGCCGCGTCAGCCTGAAGCTCATCAATAACAGCGAGGCGTTATCTGTACTTGAAACGGATGCATTTGATAAGTGCTTTGTCGTTGCACCAGACGCAGGCGCACGTCAGCGGCTCTGTGAGCAGTACGATAAAAAGAATTCTGACGCTCGCTTTGACAAGTTACTTGGAGTCGACTTCTATCCCATATCCTTCTGCAACAAGCATCGCGACCCAGACACTGGCTACATCGACCGCCTTGATGTCGATGACCGTTGCGTAGAGAAGCTCAAAACGAGCAACAAACCCATACTCGTTGTCGATGACCTCTGTGATGGAGGGCGCACCTTCGTGATGTGTGCGGAAGCCATCCGCCGTATCAAACCCGACGCAGAATTATCCATCACTGTTACCCACATGGTCAACCCCAAAGGCATAGAGGTACTGGCAGAGCACTACGACCACGTCGAATTCACGGATTCCTTCCGCTACTGGACAACAGAGTCCATGCCTGACAACGTTACATGCATATCTATCACTTCACTAACAGAGAACCCTATGCTACACACAAAGTAATTGTCCGAGAGGATTGCGAGAAACGCTCTGAACATGACAATAAAAAGATAAGCAAGCACTCCTTGTCTTATACTCGCGGATGTCCCTTAAATTATCTTGGGCAGGAACAAGCCAAAGTTAACATTATAAATCCTGGGGCATAAGAAAAATATCTCAGTGTTCCTTATGAATATCTAATCAAAGATTAATTTAACAAACTAACAAAACATCAAGTAATATTATGGAAACTCTAATTTTTATCTATTTCGTTATTTTAGCTATGGCCGTTGTTGTATGTACCGTTTATTATGAAAGGAAACAAACCATCAGGCTTCTGCAGGAGAGAGAACCTGCTGCACCTCAGCAGATCAGTATCAACTCTGGACAGTATGTCATGCATATTGATTTTCCATATGGAAGGGATGAGTATTTCTCGTGGGATGTCATTGAAAAGGTCTATGTCAACAGACCTGATAATCTGCTTGTGGTGAGAATGCGTAATGGAGAAGAGCATACCTACAAGGATGCCCGCAAGTTTGAAACGGAAAAAGTTTCTGAGGTAGGTGATTATATGTTCTGGGAGAAACCAACTTGTGAAGAATAATGATTGGAGAAGAATTTAGTGGACTGGGAAACAATGTCCTGATTTACTGTTCAAAAGTCGGAAGAGACTTAGAGTATGATCTGGAGAATAAAACTTTTAATGTAGTCCGTGAGAGTGAACTAGAGCGAATGGATGACCGACTCATGGCTACGCCGCCAAGCGAGATAATAGTGCCTTCGGAAGATGGATTCTATGTTATGCCTACAGGATTTTCCGCATCCTTCACCTGTGAGCTGCCAGATGGTGCAGAAGCAGAGGCTCTTCGTGATATGATGTCGCGTGAGTTGCCCAAGGAGGAGTTCGATATCCAGATCATTCCATCGCTACACCGAAAGTTATATGTGCGCCTGCCGCGCCGCCTCAAGAAGGCAATGAACCACGGTGGCTACTACATGCGCAATACTAAGTACAAGCGTAAGTCAGTGGCACTGTTTAACCGTATTTCTGAGGTATCGCCCTTTACTATAACCAAAGCGAAGGTAGACATCGATGATAAGGGCGAGGTTCTAATTATTGGAAGAGGAGTCAGCAAAACAAATTTAATCAGACAAAGAAGAAGTAAGCAACAATGTTAGTCGACCTTGATATTTATGAACTGGGCTTTCTGCTCGAGCGTTGTATCCACGGTTCCCATCTGCGCAGCAATACCATTGCCAGGTTTACTGATGAGTTCTTTGATAAGCTCAGCGAAGATGAGCGCATGAGAATTTTTGAGTGGACCGTTCGTCTGGAGTATGGCTGGGGAAACAATCCAAAACATTTTGAGCCTTCATCTGCATGTTGCGGAGAGGACATTATCTTCATGAAGCGTTATCATCCAGAAAACCAGTATATGGTTACTGCAAGGCGCAGATTCAAGGGTGATGACGGCAAGTGGCATCAAGAGACGAAGAAGGTACGTGCCTTCAGAATGGACGGCAGGTACTATGTCGGCTCAAAAACATACGTAGACGAGACGTTCATTATGAAGGTCGAGCACCTTGACCTTAGCAAAAAAATGGAATGAATACAAAGTCGATGGAGTTGATTATGATACCAACATCCTTGAGTCATAGCATATCATAGAGTAATTACTTATCTTTACAACACAAGAATCACATAAACAATGAAACAGTATCTTGAAACATTGCGTGTGGTGCTGGAGAATGGTGAGCACCGCATGGACCGCACCGGCACAGGTATCATATCTCTTTTCGCACCACCACCTATGACCTTTGACCTTCAGAAAGGATTCCCGCTTGTGACCACAAAGAAGATGTTCCTTAAGGGAATAGTAGAGGAACTCCTCTGGTTTCTGCGTGGTGACACCAACGTCTTCCACCTTCAGGAGAAGGGAGTGCATATCTGGGACAAGAACTACGAGGCACACCGCATAGAGCTTGAACTGGAGGCAGCACACTTCGGCGTTGAGCCGGAAGAAGAGGAGGGTGACCTCGGTCCAATTTATGGACACCAGTGGAGGCACTGGGATGTGGGCAATAATATGTTCATTGACCAGATACTCAGCCTTGTCAGCATGATAAAGAAAAATCCTATGTCACGTCGTCTACTCGTCAGTGCCTGGAACGTAGCGGACATAGACAAGATGGCTTTGCCACCATGCCATGTTATGTTCCAGTGTTACGTGCGTGATGGCAAGTACCTTGACATGCAGATGTATCAGAGAAGTGCGGACATGTTCCTTGGAGTGCCTTTCAATATCGCATCCTATGCGCTGCTGCTCTGTATGCTGGCAATGGAGTGTAACCTTACTGAAGGACGCCTTACCATCACCCTTGGTGACGCACACATCTACGAGGACCATGTAGAGCAGGTCAGTGAGCAGCTATCGCGTGAGCCGTACCCTCTTCCCTCCTGGGTGCTGTCCAAGGATGCTGACGCAGGCGTGATGGAGTTCGCATCCGACTGCCTTACCCTTGAGAACTATCAGTGTCATCCTGCCATCAAGGCAGTGATGAGTGTCTAACCCTTAATCCTTTCCATATGACATTTGAAGAAACATTCGCAGAGCTCTTTACCTGTGGCGAGAACCTTTATGATGTAGATGGTGGCAGTGCGTTGCAGTCTGCCGGTCGTCTTCTTGATGAAGTCGTCAAGCGTGTGGACGCAGCGTATCTACCAAGTGAGGTATACAAGGCTGTAGCATGCCTTATGAAGACCTCGGTGACTATCGCCTCGAATATGGAGGCAGTACCTGCCGGTGTGCTTGCCGAGAAACTCTCAGAGCTTTATGAGCGCAAGAACCATGACTATGGCGATGTGTGGAACGATGAGCTTGACCTCTTCGGTCTGCTTCCCTTCCGCATCCGTATATGGGAGAAACTGAGACGTGCCGTCACTCTGCTCTCAGCACCCGAAGAGCAGAAGGTCAGTGACGAGTCTGTCTTTGATACCTTCTCAGATATCACCAACTACTGTGTCATGACCGCAATGTGGATGAACGCCCGAGAGAAAAGTAATAATCCTATAATTTTATTCTAATGGCAAAATCAGAAACCAAGGCACGCGAGGAGAATGCTTCCCTGCGTAGAGAGAACAAAGAACTTCAAACCATATGCGAGAGTCTGGCGAACAAGGTTGACTCCCTCAAGCTCAAGTGTGCCTCCCTGGAGGCAGAGCGAGATTCGCTCAGAGAGCGAATAGAGGTGCAGACTGACGGAACACTACATTCATAAGGAAGATGAATTACGAACTCAGTCCCTCTATTCTATCCTGGCCACTCTTCTTGAAGCCGGAGCGTATGCAGGTAATGCTTGCCATCCTTCTCTCTCGTGAGGAGGATGGCAGCCTTCCGCTCGACATCACTGACCGCCTGCCCATGATGACAGGACTCTCGAGAGTAACGATTGTTCGCAGCCTTCAGGAACTCATCGATGCAGGTGTCCTGATGTGTGTCTCTGGCAGGGGCATCCCTGTGCAGATCATCGTGGCTAATCTGCCAGATGGTATCAGCAAGCAGTCCTATGCTCCCGAGCCAGAGCGCAAGGAGGCAGAGAAGGATAGTGCAGTTACCAAAGATGAGAGTGTGGTGCCCAAAATTCAAAAGCCTGCAAGTCGTTTCGTTAAGCCAGGCTGCGATGAGCTTGCCGCCTACATCACGGAAAAGGGTTACTCCTTCAGTGCAGAAGCATTCCTCGATTACTATGACAGCGTGGGCTGGATGGTAGGTCCGGGCAAACACATGAAAGACTGGAAGGCTGCCTGCCGCACATGGAACAACCGCCGCTCTTCTTGTTACTCTAAAGAACCACAACAGAAAATATCAGCATATGAACAATCTCGACAAAACTCCCGCGACATCTACCTGGCTGCAGAAGCTGGTGGCGCTGTCAGCACCCCAGATACAGGACTCCTTAACATCCCCGATGAATCCGCGTGCCAAGGCACTGCTTGAGGCGTGTCCGCCTATCGTCTCTGGAGGTATCAAGACCACTGTCTTCCATACCGCCTTCGGCACGGAAACGGAGTTCGCCCTGACATCCTCTGACATAGACCTTGGTGCAATAGCGCACCTGTCTCCTTTGGAAAACCCCTCGCTTGTGGATATGAAGCTTGCCTATGGCGAGCGCACTGCCGTGACATGGCTGTTGCCTCACCTGGCTGCCCTCAACGCAGCAAGCGGAGCGAGCAACCGTATGGATGCCGCTGCACTCTCACTCTGCTGCCGTGACGTGATAGGGGCCTTTCCATGGCTTACCTTGGCAGAGTTCTGTGTCTTCTGCTCCCGCATGCGTTCCCTGCATTACGTGAGAAAGCGCAGTGACTATGTCTTCAGCAGTGATACCATCATGCATGGCTTGCGTGAGTTTCATGAAGACCTGATGATGGCAAGACAAAGGTATGACAGGGAGCACAAGCAACAGCCCGACTACACGGACTGCGTCTCACATGAGCAGGCTCTCTCCAGTGCTGAGTACAGACAGGCTCTGGATGAAGAGAATAAGAAGATTACAGGGAGTGAAAAGAGTGGGGAGGTTGAGAAGAAAGTAACCTCTAAGGATATCTTTCGTCCGGTGCCAGAGTCGCGCTTTACGGAGCGTGAGTTCGTGAAGCGCCGTGATGAGCAGCTCTCTCGTCTTCGTATGAGATATTCCAATTCCGCGCAGTGATGCGCCATGAGCTGCAAGGCTCTTAATGTAAACCATCAGTTAACTATCTGCAGATGCCATTCGCCGTGAGGCGGGTGGCATTTATGTCTTTTCATACCTAATTGATATATAGTAATTTTGCTTATTGATAATAAGCAAGAAGACTATATGAATAAGCTCAAACCTCTTCATTACAGCCGTCTGCGTGATATCCTTGAGCGCGAGGACGCATCTGGCTCTCACATACCTGTGAGCATCTCATACGTGTGCCTTAACGGTGCTGTCGTTGACCTGCATGAGAAATGCTGTATCTGTATAGGCGTAGACCCGCGCCACCGCCGCCATACCCTCAAGTTCCTGGGAAGTAACCAAATCCGCAAGGTTCACGACTGCCTGATACTGCGTGTCAATGACAGCCGTATCATAGTATCATAGCCTAAACATAATCACATACACATATGAAGTCAATAAAACAGCATCAGCGTGAGGTGGAGCGTTTTGAAAGCCAGTTCCACCAGGCACTCTCCGACGGACTCATCCCGGTAGGGAGTGACGGAAAGATACTCGGCATATATGAGACAGGCTTCGGTGACTCATACGACGAGAATGATCCTGTCATCAAGCGTGCCAAGTCAGAGGCAGGCGGCTGTAATGACGGCAGACGCGGTGGCATCCTCATGGGCAACAACGCCACCATGCTCGACTACAGCCAGCAGAACTTTGACTATTCAGTAAAGGACCAGGGAACACCCGGTCTTGGCTTTGCCAAGTGGGGTCCGAAGAACGCCCTGCCCAGTGCTATATACAAGTCAAGTGCGGCAATGCCCTATACTGCCTCTGCCCTTGACTATCTCGACCGCACCTTCTTTGGTCTCGGTGCTCGCGTGGTCTACGTCGTTGCACGCTATTCTGGAGGCACGGTGACACACGAGGAGATGGACTACCGTGATGCAGGTGTATACCTTAAGGAGAGAGTACTTCAGATACTCTCCAAACTTGACTCCCTTACGGCACAGGAAACATCCTCTCCTGCATCTTCTGAGGATGAGCAGCAGAGTGCATCAATATCTGGCATTCTTTCTTCGCTCATGCCTGAGCAGCCGCAGGCATCACTCACCTGGCATGACAAACTTATCGCACGCTACGAGAAGCAGCTTGAGGAGGCAAACAAGGAACTCGAGGATTATTACATTGACCGAGTGAAGATAGATACTTTGCTCGAGAACAACAACCTTCAGTTCTTCCTCAAGCGTTGGATTGCTGACACCGTCCGTCTGGGAATCTGTTTCCCCGTGTTCAAACTATCTGCCACTGCCGCAGGCAAGTGGACTCCCACCATCGACTCCTTTGAGATGCGCGATGCCTGTGTCATGCGTCTTGAGGAGCGCAACTCAGCTAACGCCTTCAAGATAGACCACGTCTACTACAGCGAGCGCTGGAGAGACGATGCGGGCAGCAAACTGCTGAATGCAGACTATGTCACTTACCCCTGTATTAACCCGGAGCATCCTCTTACTGACCTGCGCCTGCTCATCAGACGTAACCACCGCACCAAGGTGGGCGAGCGACCCTACGAGGTATGCTATCCATGTTATACTCCCACTCCCACAAAGCCATACTATCCTCAGCTTCCCTGGTGGTCTATCTTCCCCTCGCAGGTCTATCAGTATGCATCCACGATGATTTATGACAAGGCTACGGCAAGAAAGAACTCTACCATGTGGGGCAAGATTCTCTTCATCAACACCGCCTACCTTGCGCAGATATTTGCTCAGGCAGGAGAGGAAGGCAAGACAGCCGAGGGACAGAGAAAGATACGCAAGTCCATCTACGACAGCGTGGAGAACTTCCTCAAGCGCAGGGACAACAACGGCAAGTTGCTCGTCATGGATTCATACCCATCGGCAGACGAGAAGCAGATGATTGATTCCGTGCGTATCGTGGACGTGCCGAGAAACGACGATGTCAAGGCAAGCGCAACGGAGATTGCTGAAATGGCTTCTCTAGTCTCGTACTCACTGGGTGTAAACATGGACCTCATTGGCTCACGTCCTGGCACGCAGTCAAGCAGCACAGGAACGGCACAGCGAGAACTCCATCTGCTGAAGAACGGACAACTATCTCCTGACCGCGTAACCTTTACAGACTTCTTTGATAACTTCGTATTCAGGCACAATGATATATCTGACAAGTTTCGCATGCGTCTCTTCTATCCTACGCTGACTACGCTTGACAACTCGAAGACAGGTACGGTGGAGCAGTCTGACTAAAAAAATATTGTTTTCATTTTTCTTGTATTTTTTTCTGTTTATGTGGGAGGCTGTGTTCGTCGTGATGATGCGTGCAGCCTTTCTGCTTTCGCAACACTTGAGAGTTGCGAGGTGTTGCGTAAGGTGTTGCGACGGAAATATAGTTTGATTTTCAGCACGTTAACCTCCCGTTTTTGCAACACGCAACAAAAACACATCAGACCATATACACCCCTACATCCTTTCTTTGACAACATCTTACACATATTTAGTAAAGCCCTCATACCCAATATGATAGAGAATGTTATTGTAATACAAGTTAAGTAAGGAATGTATTGTTGATTCTTGTGGTAGTATAGAAGGGTAGGGGGTGTTGTTGGAAAATTATAAATATATATAGTGTT
>CAMADY010000029.1 GCA_945831805.1 uncultured Prevotellaceae bacterium | reverse complement strand
CGCCTTGGTGGGCCGTTACCCCGCCAACAAGCTAATCAGACGCATCCCCATCCATTACCGTAATCTTTAATCCTCATCAGATGCCCTCAAAGGATGCCATCCGGAGTTAATCCAGTTTTCACTGGGCTATGCCGGAGTAATGGGAAGGTTGGATACGCGTTACTCACCCGTGCGCCGGTCGCCATCAATTCTAGCAAGCTAGAATCATGCTGCCCCTCGACTTGCATGTGTTAAGCCTGTAGCTAGCGTTCATCCTGAGCCAGGATCAAACTCTCCATTGTAAAGTTTCTTTATTTTCCCGTATCCGGCAGAATAACTGCCGGACACTGAATTGTCTGTTTTGCTCAGAAAGACCATCCTTGATTTAAGAAGTCTCAAATTTAATTGAATCGGTTCGTTTCTTCTACCCAATCCCCTATTCCATTAACTTCAGAAAAACTGAAGAGAACAGTAATGGGGACTGCTTCTTGTACTACTACTTTCTGTTTATGTAAATCTTTTCAAAGAACTCTTTTCTGTTTGCTCCGCCTCATTTTCAAAGGCTGTGCAAATTAGCGCCCTGAGTCATTTAGAACCCTCGTGAGAGGCATATTTCTCAAAAGCGAGTGCAAAGGTACACACTTTTTACCAAACCGCCAAATGTTTTCGCAATTATTTTTCAAAAAAGGCACAAAAAAGCACTTGAAACTGATAAAAATCAAGAGAAGTACAACTTTTATTTGGTTATTTAAGAGAAAAAGTGTAATTTTGCATGCAAATATAGAAAATGTCAAAATACAACATTAAACAGACAGTATGAAAATGAACAAAAAACTATACACCTTATATATATATATAATAGGGGCATCGTCGCTAAACGCAGCGACGAAGAGTATTAGTTCTCCAGACGGAAAGTTATTAGTGAATATAGAAGATACCAATGGTTCTGTCACGTACAACGTGCTCTACAACAATCAGGAGATGCTTAAGACCTCGCACCTTGGTCTTAACACAGACATGTGCGACTACACGAAGAACGTGCAGATAAGCAATATCAGGGAGAAGAAGATAGATATAACATATTCAATGCGCGGCACAAAGGCTTCCTCGAAGCATTATGTTGCTAACGCAGTCGAGATAGAGGTTACTCCCAAAAATTTCAACCGTAAGATGGTGATAGAGATGAATGTCAGCAATAACGACATTGCGTACCGCTATCATCTTGAAGGAACGAAGGACACATATAATCACGTGCCTCGCAGAACAACGATACTGAACGAGGCAAGTTCGTTTGCCTTCCCATCGGAGACGACGACATTCCTCTGCCCACAGATTGACGGCAATAATCAAGGCTGGATGGCTACAAAGCCAAGTTACGAGGAGGAATATGTGCCAGATGCACAGATGAACACAAAGTCACGCTACGGAAAAGGCTATACATTCCCATGCCTCTTCAAGGTCGGTGACAAAGGTTGGGTACTCGTCAGCGAGACCGGTGTCGGCAGCAACTACTGCGGCGGACACCTTAGCGACTATGATTCAAACACAGGCTACATCCTTACTTTCCCAGACATGACGGAGCAGCATGGCCTTGGCGCAAGCACTCCTGCAATAAGCCTCCCCGGCAAGACACCATGGCGAACAATTACTGTCGGCAGTACGCTCAAGCCAATAGCAGAAACAACCATCAGCTATGATGTAGTAGAGCAGATGTACGAGCCTAGTCAGCAATACAAGCCAGGAAGATACACATGGAGCTGGTTGGTATGGCAAGACAACAGCATCAACTATGACGACCAGGTAAAGTTCATTGACACCGCAGCAGCCATGGGCTTTGAATACTGCCTCGTTGACAACTGGTGGGACACCCAGATAGGCAGGAAGAGAATCGTAGAGCTCAGCAAATATGCCCAGTCAAAGGGTGTCAGCCTGATGCTCTGGTACAACAGCAACGGTGCGGTGAACGATGCTCCACAGGGTCCACGCAACTGCATGAATACAAGCATAGCGCGAGAGAAGGAGATGTCATGGCTTGAGTCCATCGGCGTAAAGGGTATCAAGGTTGACTTCTTCGGAGGAGACAAGCAGCAGACAATGCAGCTATACGAGGACATTCTCTCCGATGCCAACCGCCATGGCATACAGGTGGTATTCCATGGATGCACCTTACCGAGAGGCTGGGAGAAGATGTACCCTAACTTCGTTGCTTCCGAGGCTGTACTTGCATCAGAGAACGTATATTTCAACGAACACCATGCAAAGCGCGAGGGTTTTGAACTCACGATGCATCCTTTCTGTCGAAATGCCGTAGCAAGTATGGATTGGGGCGGTTCCATGATGAACCACTGGATGAACAAGGACAATAAAGCCAACGATCGCCATCGCCGCTATACGAGCGATGTCTTCGAGATGGCAGCGGCTATCACCAACCAGACAAGCGTACAGTGCATCGACGTTCATCCGAACAACCTTACCGATACGCCATCACAAGTCCTTGACTTCCTGAAGAATGTTCCTACAACATGGGATGAGACGCAGTTTATCGATGGTTTCCCCGGCAAATATGCAATCCTTGCACGCAAGAACAGTGGCAAATGGTATGTGGCAGGTCTCAATGGAGAGTCAGCAGCGAAGACTCTCACGTTAGACCTTCCAATGTTCGCAGGCAAGGAAGTGACATACTATACCGACGATACCCCAAAGAATGCCAAGGACGGTTTCCTCGTTCCACTAAAGAAAACCCTAAAAGTCAACAAGAATGGTAAGGCAAAAGTAACCATACAGGGTATGGGCGGCATTGTCGTTTGTGAATAACCAGAACGTAATATAATAACAAAAGATAAGAAACAAGGAAATGACACAGATAAGAATCATATTACTCACTGTCCTAATGAGCCTTGCCTGCCTTGCACCGCAAGCAGTCAATGCCGCAGAATCCGCAGATACAACGACAGCAGTGCTTGACTCAACAAGCAAGAATGAGCTTCTCGACGAAGCCGCTCTTGAGATGAGTGACACAACGGCTATGGACGAGTTGGCAGAAGGTGGAGCATACACCCAGCTGAAAACAAAGTTCACAGAAGGCGGCGCTGGATTTATGTCGCTCGTTGCCTTGGCTCTCATCCTTGGCCTGGCATGCTGTATTGAGCGCATTGTATATCTCTCAATGTCCGAGATTGACGCAAAGAAATTCATGAAAGATCTTGAGAAGAAGCTCAACGACGAAGGCATTGAGTCCGCAAAGACACTCTGCCGCAACACTAAAGGTCCTGTTGCAAGCATCTGCTATCAGGGACTTCTCCGCATCAAGGATTCCACCGAAGCAATAGAGCGCTCCATCAGTTCGTATGCCTCCGTACAGATAGGCAACATGGAGAAGGGCTGCTCATGGATTACACTTTTCATTGCCATGGCACCATCGCTCGGATTCCTCGGTACCGTAATCGGTATGGTAATGGCATTCGACAAGATAGAAAGCGTCGGTGACATCTCTCCTACCATCGTTGCTTCCGGTATGAAGGTTGCACTGATAACCACCATCTTCGGTATCATCACGGCGCTGATATTACAGTTGTTCTACAACTACATACTCTCAAAGATTGACCACCTTACAGCTCAGATGGAGGAGAGTGCCATCACCCTTATGGATATTCTAAAATCTCGCAACAGCAATGGATAGTATATTGGCAGATATCGTAATATGCATCAGCCTGCTCGGACTGTTGGCAACACTCGGCATCACAATTTTCAGTGTTATGCATTCGCAGAAAGCCAACAGACGACCTGAAAAGGAAAACGGCGTACCCGTAAGAATGATAGGTAAAACGACGGTGGCGCTGGTACTTATCATAGCCCTCCCTACCCTACTCATCGGCAACTTCACCGACATGTGCATCATAACAAGCATTGCACTGCTGATAATCAGTTCGGGATGTGTACTTTTTGGTAAATTCATCACTTTAAGATTAAGAAAACGTGTTTAGGAAAAAGAAACGCCTTGAAGTGCCAGGACTCAATACCACTTCCACTGCAGACATCTCTTTCATGCTCCTGATATTCTTCCTTGTCACCACATCGATGGACAGTGTCAAAGGACTGGGCCGTCAGCTGCCGCCACTCGACCCCGAAGAACAGCAGGAGGTACAGGATGTTGACCGCTCGAAGGTTCTTACCATACACCTTATGAAAGAAGGCATGACAGCCGACGATGCAGCAATAAAAGCCGACGATGCATTCCGCAAACAGCTTCGCCACTTCATTGTCGAAAAAGGTCCGAAGCACATTATAGAACTTCAGATAGAGCGCAATGCGGACTACGACACGTATTTCAGACTCCAGAACCAGATAGTGCGTGCTTACAAGGAAGTGCGTAATGCAGCCACGCGGAAGCTCTACGGTAGAGACTTCAAAGACTGCGACGAAGACGAGCGTGAGAAAATCCTGAAGATGTATCCGCAGCGCATACAGGAAGTAACAAACGAATTAGCAGAACAACAATGATAAAAATCCGACGCAAGAGACACCATAGCGTGCCTATGCTCAACCTCGCCTCCATGCCCGACCTTATCTTCACGGTGCTCTTCTTCTTCATGATCGTAACACACATGAGGACCGAGAGCCCTAAAATGAAGATAGATATTCCTGACGGCAAGGAGCTGACAAAGGCAGAGCATAAGCGCAGCATCACAAATCTATATATCGGTACAGACAGGAACGGAGTGTCACATATACAGATTGGTGAGAAATTCGTTGCCGTAGAAGAAGTGGGAGCCGCCGTTATGAATATAAAGAAGCGCCTGAACGACGAAGAACAGGACCTCTTTACCATCAACATCCGGGCAGACAAATCAACACCGATGGGTGTCGTCAGCGACGTAAAACATGAGTTACGAAAGGCTGGTGCCCTAAATATACGCTATAGTGCAATGGAGGGAAAGAGTGAGAAATAATCCTTTTTACTTAAAAGATTAGCGAAAAACGCACTTTCTACTTGCATATTTTCAAAAAAAGCACTAACTTTGTAGCGGATTATTATTAACTAAAAGAAAAATAACGTACATGTCACATAGAAAACTAGATTCTCTTGACAAGAAAATCATCGAACTGATACTGAAAGATGCCCGAATACCATTCCTTGAGGTAGCTCGCGAATGCAACGTCAGTGGAGCTGCTATACACCAGCGCATCCAGAAACTTACCAATCTGGGAATACTAAAAGGCTCACAGTATGTCGTTGATGCAGAGAAAATAGGCTATGAGACGTGTGCATACATCGGTCTTTTCCTTAAGGACCCAGAGCGTTTTGACGAGGTCATTGAAGCATTAAGGAAAATACCAGAGGTGGTAGAATGCCACTATACAACAGGTGGTTTCGACATGTTCATCAAGATCTACGCCTACAACAACCACCATCTTCTTACCGTTATCCACGACAAGCTGCAGCCTCTCGGCCTATCCCGTTCCGAGACTATCATCTCCTTCCACGAGGCATTCAACAGACCTGTCTCACTTCTCGACATTCCTGGCGAGGAAGATGATGAGGAGGGTTAAGGGTTAAGGGTTAAAGGTTAAGGGTTAAAGGTTAACGGTTAAGGGTTAAGGGTTAAGGGTTAAGGGTTAAAGGTTAAGGGTTAAGGTTATAAGGGTTTTGAGGTCTAATAAATGGAGAATAAGGAATTGGATCTTGCTTGGCAGATAATAGCCAATACGGACACACACATGTTTCTTACCGGCAAGGCAGGAACAGGAAAGACAACATTCCTGAGGGAACTCAGGAACAAGCTGCCGAAACGCATGATTGTAGTAGCGCCGACAGGCATTGCCGCCATCAACGCACAGGGTACTACCATCCATTCTTTTTTCCAGTTAGGCTTCGGACCTCTCATACCAGGGATGCGCTCTACGCAGAAGCGCTATCAATTCCGCAAACAGAAGTTGCGTCTTATTCGTAGCATTGATCTTGTCGTGATTGACGAGATAAGCATGGTTCGTGCCGACATCCTTGATGCTATTGATGAGGTGTTAAGACAATACCGCGACCGTAACCGTCCGTTCGGTGGCGTACAAATGCTTATGATTGGTGACATGCAGCAGCTGGCTCCCGTAGCACGAGAGGAGGAGTGGCGACTGCTGAGTCCTTATTACGATACACCCTATTTCTTCTCCAGCAAGGTTCTGCAGCAGGCTGATTTCGTAACGGTAGAACTGAAGCACGTCTATCGTCAGTCGGACCCTGTATTCCTTAATATATTAAATAAGGTACGCACGAATACAGCCGACGACGCAACCCTTACAGAGCTGAATAAACGCTATATCCCTAACTTTACGCCAAACAAGGAGGATGGCTACATCCGACTTACTACCCACAACTATCAGGCAGACGAGATCAATCGCGTAGAACTCGAAACGCTACGCACTCCGATGTGTACGTTTGAGGCTGAGACAGAAGGGGAATTTCCTGAAACGTCTTTCCCTACCGAACAACACCTGAGACTGAAGGTCGGTGCACAAGTGATGTTTGTGAAGAACGACTCCTCGTTCCGTAAGGAATACTACAACGGCATGATTGGCGAGGTAGTAGAGATTGAGGATAAGACCATCTGCGTCCGTGCCTACGATAACGACGAGATAATAGAGGTAGGCCACGAGACCTGGGAGAACACCCGCTACGACCTTGACGAAAAGACAAAGGAGATAAAGGAAGAGGTAATCGGAACCTTCTCGCAATATCCCCTAAAGACGGCATGGGCTATAACGGTTCATAAATCTCAGGGACTGACCTTCGAGCATGCCATCATAGACGTTCAACATAGTTTTGCCCATGGACAGACATACGTTGCCCTCTCCCGATGCAAGACTCTTGAAGGAATGGTTCTCAGTACGCCGATACCACGTTCCGCAATTATCAGCGACACACAGGTTGACAGCTTCAATAACGATGCGCGCCATCAACAGCCAGACGAGAAGAAACTGGACCTGATGGAGAGAACCTACCTGCTACGTATCGTTGAGGATTTGTTCACATTCAATCAGATACGCTTCGGCTTTAACGATGCCATCCGTTTCATGCGCGAACATTTCTATAACTCACACCCTAAAAGCTACGCTTTGTGGAATGAAGCATCAGAGAAGTTCCGGGCAGTAGAGGATGTGGCAGCCCGCTTTCATAAGCAATATAACAATCTCATCCTTACCCTACCCGATTTCAGGGATTCCCCATTATTACAGGAGCGTCTGATGAAGGGTGCAGAATATTTCAAGAATGAGATTATCTACGTTAACACCCTGTTACAGAAAACGAATCTCGCCACCGACAACAAACAGGTGAAGGAGCGCATGGAGAATATCTTCCCTGTCATGCAGGACGCCTATAAGATAAAGTTTCAGTTGCTCCACTATGTATCAACGAACGGAATACATCTTCAGGAATTTCTTCATCAGAAAGCCAGAATCGTCATAAAGATTGACGAACAGAAAGACGAAACACCAAGAAAGGGCAGGAGGAAATAAACTACTTTGTTTATCCGTGAATCAGGAAGTCCTTAATCTGCGGCATCAGTTCGTTGGCCTTCTTGCATCCAAGGCTGTACGCCCTACGCATCTTCTTCTCGTCAGTCTCCGTTCGACCGATACGCAGTGCTTCTTCCGGATAAATCAGCAGGGTGTTTCCCTTGCGGCTTTCCTGTTCAATATAGTCGAGCTGAGCATTATACATCTCAAAACGACGCTCCATTATCTCGCCAATCTTAGGATATTTCTTGCAGAAGTGCTTGAACATCCAGATTATCTTCATCTGCTTCTTCTTGTAACCTACGGGCTGAGTAAGTATTACGATATTACGGTCGTAGCCCATATTCTGGAAAGCCTCCAATGGTATGGAGTTTATCATTCCTCCATCGAGCATCGTATAGCCATCAATCTCTACTGGCGTAGAGACGAGTGGCATGGAAGCAGACGCACGCATCCATTCCAGCTCATGGTGGTTGAACTCCTCCATCTTATGATAGACCGGTTTGCCGTTAACGATGTCGGTGCAGACCATCCAGAACTCCATAGGATTGCTGCGAAACGTCTCGCTGTCGAACTTGTCTATCTCAAACGGAACAACATGGTACGCAAACTCCGGACCAACGACATTTCCTGTTTTAAGCAGAGTCCGCAAACCCATATAACGCGGATCATTGCGCAGATTTATATTATAGCGCAGCGCCCTACCCTTCTGACGTGACTTATAGTTACATCCAAAGAGTGCGCCAGCAGAAACGCCTATCATTCCATCGAACACCAGGTTCTCATCCATCATAGTGTCCAGAACACCTGCGGTGAATAAACCACGCATTCCTCCACCTTCAAGTACCAGTCCGTTCATCGTTGATAAATTGTTTAGAAGCAGTTTTTATAAAAGAAACTGATTAAATAAAAAGAAACTGATTAAATAAAAAAGATACTGTTTAAATAAAAGACCTCTCGGCATTGTTACCGGGAGGTCTTTCATGTGTTATAAATAAAGTGTCTCTTCTTCGCCTTTCAGCGCGTTATACCATCTTCCGTATTTCTTAGAAGAAGAGGTAACGGTTGTCCTTGATGTCAGCCTTGATGTAGAGCTCCTGCATGAAGTTTCCGGCAGACTGCATAGCACGCTGTGCCATACGCTGCATGTACATCTTCTCGTCGTACTTGCCCATGCGGCTGTTCTTGTCCTTTACCTGGAAGAGGTAAACGCCACCGTTACCCTTTACAGCGTGAGCAGAGAACTTGCCTGCCTTTGTTGCAGCAACGGCACCGCTGAGAGCAGGCTCAGAAGCCTGTGTAGCAGCGATGAAAGCAGGAGCAGCAAATGTTACCTGTTCAACAGGAGCAACCTGAGCGCCCTTTGCCTTTGCAGCAGCAATGCTGTTGATGCCCTTTGCCTTAGCAAGGAGGATCTCTGCCTTCTTATCGTTGATAGCCTCAGCCTTTACAATCTCCTTTACCTGCTTGTCTTCGAGTGAGCGGTAGCCCTTCTCGTTGATCTTTGTGAGCACTACAACGAGGAGGTTATCGTTGTCACCACACTCGTAGAGAGGTGATACCTGACCTTCCTCTGCCTCATAAACCCACTTGAGAGCCTCGTGAGAACCATGGATGCCAGCGATGAGGTGCTGTGCACTGCGAACGTCGTTGTTCTCCATTACAGAGTAGCCGTTCTTTGCTGCGTTCTTCTCAAGACCCTCGAGAGTCTGGTTCTCCGAAACATACTGAGAGAACTTGTTGTATGCGTTGGAATAGGTATCCTTGGAGAAGTCGATGTCTGTCTTGATAACAGCAGCAACATACTTTGTCTGGAAGCCCTTGCGGTCTGTTACCTTTACAACGATGTTTCCAGCAGTTGTCTTGATGTTCCTTGTCTCACCGGCAGCCATTGTGTTGAGAGCAGTGAGGTAAGCCTTAGTGTCAGCATCCATTGATGGAGCATACTGATACTGCTGGGTTGTGAGCCACTGCTTCGCACCGGTCTGTCCGTATGTCTTTGCCACAGCCTCGAACTTTGCAGGGTCGGTGCTGATAGCGTTCATGATAGAGTCGGCACGCTTTGCAGCATCGTCAGCGTCTGTACCGCCAACCTGAATAGCCTGGAACTCTACAGAGTCAGGAAGCTCCTGCTTTGACATGAGACGTACAACGTTGAGGGTGTTGTCCTGCTTGTTCTCCCTCATTGCTGTTGTAGAACCTACAGCAACAGAGTCGATGAGAGCCTGAATGTCTGATGGGAATGCAGACTTCAGCACAGGAATGCCGAGGTAAGGAACAGCACTGCCTGACTTGCGGATTACCTCTGAAGGATCCTCTGCGCTTGCAAGCTGTGCAGCAAAGTCTGCCACCTGCTTGTTGAGAGCAGCACGGTCAGCAGAAGAAGCCTGAACCCTTACAGATACATATTTAATATCGCGAGTCTCCTCATACTGCTGGAAGCGTGGCTTCATCTCGTCGTACTTAGCCTTGATTTCTTCCTCTGTAACCTGTGCATCCTTCTCCTGAACAGAAGCGTAAGGGAATGCAGCGAGCTCTATCTTAGCCTCGATATTCTCTTCGTTGAAAGCCTGCTTTGCCTCTACCTTGTTTGAGAGGAAGCAGGAAGCGAGAAGTCCCTGATACTTCTGCTGGAGCAGCTGCTGACGGAGTGTCTTCTCGATGAACTGCCAGTAGTCGTAGATGGTCTTCATCTGCTCTGCCTGCTGAGGTGCAGCGCTCTGAGCCTTCTTGTACTCGCTGATGAACTGCTTGAGAGAGTTTGCATCGAAGCGACCTGTCTGCTGGTTTACGAAAGGAGTCTGCATGAGCAACTGGTTAGTACCCTGGTTGAGAACGTCGCGAACCTCGTCGTCCGTAACTCTGAGACCGAGAGCCTCCGCCTCCTTTTCTACAAGGGCTGTCTGGATGTAGGTCTGCCAAACCATGTCGCGAACCTGGTTGAGCTCATCCTCGTTGAGGTTCTCTTTGCCCTGTGTCATTTTCAACACATTTGTGTACTCATCAACAAGAGTCTGGAACTCCTGATAGCTCATCTTCTCACCGAAGACCTGTGCAATCTGCTGGCGCTCGTTGTTACTTGTTGACTGATAAGAACGGAAAGCTTCTTCAGCAATGAAAGCAAAAAGGGCAAAACCTACTGCACCTACGAGAAGTGCGCCCTTGCTTCTGATTTTTCCTAATACTGCCATTTTGTTTTATAGTTTTTTTGTTTGTTGTTTTTATTAAAATGCAGCGCAAAACCTCCGTGAATCTTCCGACAGAGCAGCAGACACAAAGAGACTATGCACAAAATCGGTACAAAATTACTACTTTTTTTTCGATTACGCAAATTTATATGAAAGAAAATGACGGCGTGACGCTTTTTTACCTTATTATATGATAACTATTGCGGTGTAATTAGATAGGTCGAGTGTATGTTGGTCAATAGCTTCTAATTATAACTGCTTTTAAGAGTTATTGGCGCTACAAAAGTACAAAGAAAAAAAATGAATCTGCCAAACAATTCTGAGGAAAAGTTTGGCAGATTCGTTTTTATATAAGATGATGGAATATCTTGCAGATGCTAATTCTGCATCTGGTAAAGGCGATATTACTGCTGCATGAGGTATGCCTTGAAGTCTGCGAACTCCCTGGTCATGTCGATGCTTTGCTTCGTACCCTTCATGAATGCCTGCAGACGTGCAGGGATGTCGATGTCGGTGGAGAGGATTGCGTCAACCTTCTCCTTGAACTTTGCAGGGTGAGCTGTCTCACAGAATACACCTACCTCGCCTGGCTGGAGGAGATCCTTGAGTGCCTGATAGCCACATGCTCCGTGAGGATCGAGAACGTACTTCGTCTCTGCATAGCACTGCTTCATTGTCTCTGCAATCTGCTCGTCCTTGTATGTTGCGCCGGAGATAAGACTCGTGATAGCCTTGTGGTCACCCTTGTAGAGCTCATGGATACGAGCGAAGTTAGAAGGGTCACCAACGTCCATTGCGTTAGCGAGTGTAGCCTTTGAAGGCTGTGGGTTGTACTCACCTGTCTGGAGATAGTTGTAGAAGATGTCGTTGGCATTGTTTGCAGCAACGAAGCGCTTGATAGGAAGACCCATGCGATGACCGAAGAGTGCAGCGCAGATGTTGCCGAAGTTTCCTGAAGGTACGCACATCACCATCTGGTCTGCCTTACCCTGCTTCTTGAGCTGAGCGTATGCATTGAAATAGTAGAATGCCTGTGGGAGGAAACGTGCCACGTTGATGGAGTTTGCAGAGGTGAGCTTCATGTGAGCGTTGAGGTCTGCATCCATAAAGGCATTCTTCACAAGTGCCTGACAGTCATCGAATACGCCGTCAACCTCTATTGCCGTGATGTTCTGTCCGAGGGTGGTGAACTGGCACTCCTGGATAGGGCTTACCTTACCCTTTGGATAGAGCACGTAAACGTGTATGCCATCAACGCCGAGGAAGCCGTTGGCAACGGCAGAACCGGTATCGCCTGATGTTGCAACAAGTACATTTACATTTGCTTCGCCCCCCTTGCCGAGCTTACCCTCCTTCTTGAGGAAGTACTGGAGCAGACGAGCCATGAAGCGTGCGCCGACATCCTTGAATGCGAGCGTTGGACCATGGAAGAGCTCAAGAGTGTAGATCGTCTCCGTAACAGGAACGACAGGTGTCTCGAATGCGAGGGTGTCATAGACAATCTGCTTGAGAGACTCTGCGTCAACGTCCTCTCCGAAGAAAGCGTCGGCAACGGTGTATGCTATCTCCTGGAAGGTCATCTTGTCGATGTTGTCGAAGAACTCCTGTGGGAGAGGCTTGATATTCTCTGGCATGTAGAGACCCTTGTCTTCTGCCAGGCCCTTCACTACTGCCTTCTCAAGAGTAGCGATAGGGGCTTTCTTATTGGTGCTATAGTAATTCATATTCGTTGTTTGATGTTTTGTTACTTTGTTGTTTTGGCATGAGGAATTTTAATTCCCGATCTTGCTGAGCTTCTGCATGAACTCCTGTAGTCTCAATACGCCGCAGCTGCCTTCAACAGCCGTGAATTCATCATAGGTCTGCACTGCATCAGCCTTGATGCCCGGGTAGTATATGATGAACGGTACTGGCTCGCCTACGTGTATGCGCATCTCAACGGGTGTATAGTGGTCAGGAAGTACGGCAATGCATACGGGCTCATCCCACTGCTTCACTGCCTCATAGATAGGCCCTACCATGCGTGAGTCGAGATTTTCGATGGTCTTCACCTTCAAGTCAACGTCTCCGTCATGACCAGCCTCGTCGCTTGCCTCTACATGAAGGAAGACAAAATCCTTCTGCTTCAGCTGCTCGATGGCTGCCTGTGTCTTGCCTTCGTAGTTGGTGTCCCAGAGACCTGTCGCGCCCTCTACCTTTACAATATCAAGGCCAGCGTACTTACCGATTCCCTGAATGAGGTCAACAGCGGAAATGACGGCACCCGTCTTGATGCTTGCGTACTGCTCCATCAGTGTCTGCATGGCAGGGCGATAGCCTCCGCTCCACGGCCAGATGATGTTGGCCAGACGCTTGCCCTCAGCCTTTCGCTTGATATTAAGCGGTGCTTCAGCGAGAACTTCTACTGATTTGAGGATTAGGTCGTTAAGAAGGTCTGCCGTCTCTTGTGGTGTCATGCGTCCCTCTTCCTTATAATCTGCCATTCCCTCAAGTGGAGAAACGAGCAGCGGACGCCACTCCTCGTTAGGATGATCGTGAGGAGGATTGCACATGATGTGCTTGCTGCCACCCTTTATAATAAGGAGATGGCGGTACTGAATACCACGAATCCACTTCACCTTGTCAGTTCCGAGTCTCTCGTTCAGCAGGTCAATCAGCGGACCGGAATCTTCCGTTGAGAGGTCACCACCATTATGTGTGATGATCTTACCGTCGTTGACGTATATGATGTTACAACGCAGTGCGAGGTCATCCTCAGCCATGTCGTAGCCGATAGATGCTGCCTCGAGAGGTCCGCGTCCTTCATATACCTTGTCGAGGTCGTAACCAAGGATGGCAGTGTTAGCCACCTCAGAGCCAGGCATGTAGCCTTCCGGCACTGTCACGAGTCGTCCTACCACGCCCTGCTTTGCGAGCAGGTCCATGTATGGAGTCTTGGCATACTGCAGAGGAGTCTTGCCACCCAACTTCTCGATTGGATTGTCAGCCATGCCATCGCCAAGAATTATTATTGTCTTCATCTTTCTCTTGTATTATAGGGTTGCAGATAAATGTCCGCAACCCTTTATGTTTGTGTTTGTTAGATGTTTGCGATAGAGAGAATGTTTGCGAATACGCCAGCAGCAGTAACGCTTGCACCGGCACCGAAGCCCTGAATGAGCATAGGGTATTCCTTATAGCGCTCCGTGGTGAGCGTCACGATGTTGTTGCTACCCTCAAGCTCATAGAAGCAGTGGTTAAGAGGAATCTCGCGGAGAGCCACGCTTGTGGAAACCGTCTTATCATCGTTCACCTCCATCTTTGCAACAAAACGCCAGCGGCAGTTCTTCTCTACGAGCGGCTTACGCTTTGCCTCGAAGTCTGCATCGAGGTCAGGAAGCTTCTTCCAGAAGTCCTCCACGCTACCCTCGAAATACTCGTCAGGCACGAAGAGGTTCTTCACAACATCCTCCTGCTCAACCTTATAACCTGCCTCACGCGTAAGGATAACGAGCTTGCGAACTACGTCCATACCGCTGAGGTCGATACGTGGATCAGGCTCTGCATAGCCAAGCTCCTTCGCCTGCTTTACTGTTTCAGAGAAAGGAGTCTCCGCAGAGATGGAGTTGAAGATGTAGTTGAGGGTGCCGGAGAGCACTGCCTCAATCTTCAGAATCTTATCGCCGGAGTTGGTAAGGTCGTTCATCGTGTTGATGATAGGCAGACCAGCACCTACGTTTGTCTCGTAACGGAACTTCACGCCAGCACGCTTTGCCGTCTCCTTAAGCTTGCGATACGTCTCGTAGTTGCCCGAAGCCGCAATCTTGTTTGCTGCAATAACGCTCACGTTATGCTCTAACAGCGACTGATAAAGTGCTGCTACATCGGCACTTGCAGTACAATCAACAAAGACAGAGTTAAAGATGTTCATGTCAATGATGCCCTTCAGCAGTTTCTGAGAATCAGATGGTGCTGAAGCCTCAAGCTGTTCCTCGTATGTAGAGAGGTCTATGCCCTCACGACAGAAGATAGCCTTCTTTGAAGATGCTATACCCACTACGTTGAGAAGCAGCTGAGAGTCCTCCTTAAGGTTGTCGTACTGATTGCGAATCTGCTCTATAAGCTTCGCTCCGACAGTACCGACACCACAGATGAAGAGGTTGAGCACCTTGTATTCTGAAAGGAAGAAGGAGTCGTGGATTACGTTCAGCGACTTGCGGAGGAACTCACCCTTCACAACAAACGAGATGTTTGTCTCTGAAGCTCCCTGCGCACAAGCGATGATGGAGATACCGGAACGTCCGAGAGTACCGAAGAGCTTACCTGCGATACCAGGTGTGCGCTTCATGTTCTCGCCGACGATAGCGACTGTTGCAAGTCCCTTCTCAACGATCATTGGCACCATGGCACCCGTTGAAATCTCCTTTGCGAACTCCTCGTTGAGTACGTATGCAGCCTCGTCTGCATCATCCTCACGCACACCGATAGATGTGGAGTTCTCGGAAGAAGCCTGCGATACCATGAACACAGATATTCCGTTGGAAGCCAGCGAAGTAAAGATACGCTGGTTGACACCGATGACACCCACCATGGAAAGACCCGTTACGGTGATGAGTGCAGTGCCGCTGATGCTCGAGATACCCTTGATAGGCTTGTGGTCACCCTCGATCTTCTCCTTGATGATGGTACCCTCAGCGTCAGGGTTGAAGGTGTTCTTCACCTTGATAGGTACGTTCTTGACGCATACTGGATAGATTGTTGGAGGATAGATAACCTTCGCACCGAAGTTACAGAGCTCCATTGCCTCAACGTAAGAGAGTTCCTTGATTGGGTATGCAGAAGAGATGACGCGTGGATCAGCGGTCATGAAGCCGTCAACGTCCGTCCAAATCTCAAGGACATCGGCATCGAGAGCCGCCGCAAGGATTGCAGCAGTATAGTCAGAACCGCCACGTCCGAGGTTTGTTGTCTCGCCGCTCTTGCTGTCCTTTGCTATGAATCCCGGTACGAGAGAGATGCGAGGAAGGATATTAAAGGTCTCCTTCACGAGTTTGTTGGTAACGTCAACGTCGAGCACATGGTGGCCGAGCTTGTCCTCGGTCTTGATGAAGTTGCGTGAGTCAAACCAACGCGCACCCTTGATGAGGGTCGCTACTATATTGGAACTCAGGCGCTCACCGTAAGCCACGATGGCATCCTGTGTCTTTTCCGAAAGGTCATGGATGAGGTAAACGCCGAAATAGATGCTACGCAACTGCTCCAGAAGAGCATCGACAGTATTGAAAAGACGTTCACGATCCTGGGTGTCGGTGATGATGGTGTCTATCATCTTATGATGACGATCGACGATAGCCTCAAATTCATCACGGTAACGCTCATCGCCTGCAAGTGCAAGCTTCGACGTTGAAATAAGCTTGTCGGTAATGCCACCCAGAGCACTTACAACGACAATTACTGGTTGTTCCTTAGCCTCTTTCGTAACAATGTTCTTGAGGCTCAGAATACTCTCCACGGAACCTACGCTGGTTCCGCCAAACTTAAGTACTTTCATAAGAATAGTGTGCTTTATTAACGATGCACGAATCGCTGTTTTGATGATTAAATTCCCCATTTACGACAGGGGATGACTTGATCTTTATACAAAATCGGTTGCAAAATTACAAAAAGTTATTCAATTTGCAAAATAAATGCAAGAAAAAATAACTTATTCCCTTTATAATATATAGATAAGGTGTAGTGTATGCAATTTTTTTTGTAACTTTGCGTTTGATTTAAGGTATGAAGCAAGAAAACAACATCAAGACAATAGGCTACAGATACAGAAGGATGCTCATTCTTCTGCTTCTCTTTGTTACTTCGACAAGCATCGGAGCACAGGATTTCGTGCTCCACGGCAAGGTTTTTGACGACGACAACAATCCGGTAGAACTGGCTACCGTCTCCTGTCTGGGGCAAGGCAAGGTGACGATGACCAACATGAAGGGCGAATATACGTTGACACTAAGCAGTGCCGACTCCGTCGTCGTGCGCTTTTCCATGATAGGCTATAAGGCAAAGGAGCGTGTACTTAGGAAACCTAAGGGCAGGCAGTCGCTGCAGATAGTGCTCTACGAGGACGACAACACCCTCCAGGACCTTACCGTAACGGAGAGGAGGCGACAGACTTCCACTACGGAGGAACTCGACATCAAGGACATAAAGAACGCCCCTTCAGCATCGGGCAATGCCGTCGAGGACATGATACAGACGCAGGCTGGTGTCAGCACCCACAGCGAACTGTCCTCACAGTATAACGTACGAGGCGGTTCGTTCGACGAGAACTCCGTCTATATAAATAATGTGGAGGTCTATCGTCCGTTCCTCACACGCTCCGGACAGCAGGAAGGTCTCTCCATAATCAATGCCGACATGGTTGAGAGCATCGCATTCTCCACCGGTGGCTATGAGGCAAAATACGGCGACAAGATGTCGTCAGCACTCGACATTAAGTACCGTCGCCCTACGAAGAAGGAAGGTTCGCTCTCCGCAAGCCTCATGGGCGGCTCGGCATACTTCGGCTTTGGCAACAAGAAGTTCTCATGGGCTAACGGCTTCAGATACAAACAGACGAAGGCTCTGCTCAAAACCTTCGATACAACGGGTGAGTATGACCCGCAGTTCTTTGACTACCAGACATACCTCTCGTTCACTCCGAACAAGCGCTGGCAGATTGATTTCATCGGCGACATCTCGCAGTCGAAGTATAACTTCTACCCTACCGACCGTGAGACATCGTTCGGTACGCAGGACAACGTAAAGGAGTTCAAGGTATATTTCGACGGACAGGAGAAGGATCTCTTCCGAACTTACTTCGGATCGCTCACCATCCGCCGCAACATAAGCAGCAAGACGTCAGTGGCACTCATCGGTTCCGCCTTCCATACGAAGGAGAGAGAGACCTACGACATACAGGGTCAGTACTGGCTTTCGCAGACAGAGACGCAGGATAACCTCGGCGTCGGCACCTACATGGAGTATGCCCGAAACTACCTCACCGCCAATGTGGCGAGCGCCAAGCTGATGCTCAACCATAAGACTATAAGCCACAACGTCGAGACGGCGCTCACACTGAAGTGGGAGAACATAGAGGAGAGTAGCCGCGAATATGAGATGCGTGACTCCTCCGGCTACGTAATGCCGCACACCGGCAAGGATCTCACCATGATATACACCCTCGCTGCAAAGAATACCCTCGATGCACGAAGGGTGGAGTTCTATGCGCAGGACACATGGAGATTCCACAATGCCGCAGAGACGACTTTCTACACGCTGAACTACGGCCTGCGTTTCTCGAACTGGTCGTTCAACAAGGAGACGATACTATCGCCAAGAGCATCGCTCGCCATCGTGCCGGCATTCAACAACGACGTGACGATCCGCTTCGCAGCAGGCCTTTATTACCAGGCACCTTTCTTCAAGGAACTGCGTGACACGACGACTATAGGAGGCGTAACATACGCTACGCTGAACCGCAAGATAAAGTCACAGCAGAGCATTCACCTTGTAGCCGCCTTCGACTACCGCTTCAAGAAGTTCAACCAGAAGTTCAAGTTCACGGCAGAGGCGTACTACAAGATTCTCAATAACCTCGTGCCTTACAGCATCAACAACGTCAAGCTGATATACAATGGCACAAACGAGGCATCGGGACACATTGCCGGCATCGACCTGAAACTCTACGGAGAGTTCGTACCGGGAACGGATTCATGGATCACATTCTCATGGATGAACACGAAGATGAAGTACAGGGGACTCAGTGTGCCACTGCCTACCGACCAGCGATACTCCATCAACCTCTTCTTCACCGACTACTTCCCTGGCACGGACAAGTGGAAGATGGCTATGAAACTGGCATTCGCCGACGGTCTGCCTTTCGGCACTCCGCATGCTGACAACGCACGTCAGTCATTCCGTGCACCGGCATATCAGCGTGTGGATATCGGCATGAGCTACCGTGCCTATAAGCGCCAGAACCAGAGCGAGAAGAAGTTTGGCCTGAGAAACATCTGGGTAGGACTCGACTGCCTCAACCTCTTCGGACACAGCAAC
Source organism: uncultured Prevotellaceae bacterium (assembly GCA_945831805.1). GTDB lineage: Bacteria > Bacteroidota > Bacteroidia > Bacteroidales > Bacteroidaceae > Prevotella. The sequence goes on along the minus strand of CAMADY010000029.1, from coordinate 10,300 downwards.
GTAAACTCATACTACTGGATCACCGACGTTACTAACCATCAGTATGCCGTTCCGAACTATCTGACAGGGCGTCAGCTCAACGGAAGGGTTACGCTGGAGTTCTAAGAAAACACCATAATTCTTTATAAATACGAATGCATCTGAGAAAGCATCAATAAATAACGTTATTGTAATAGCTATGCTTTTACGGAGAATTTTCTAGAAAATTTCTTCTAATAGCTATGCTTTTACAATAGAATTTGATAGCTTATGCTGCGTTATCCGCAATAAACTAGGAATCACTATGATACAAACAGACATACAAACAACTGAGAAACTCAAGGAGATAAAGCAGTCGTTCCGCCTCCTTATGAACGGAGTGACGGCGCAATCCCTCCGCGACAAGGGGCTCGACTACCACCTCAACTGGGGGGCTAACCTGCTGCATCTGCGTGAGATGGCGAAGGATTACACCCCCGACCATCAGCTGGCTCAGGCTCTATGGAAGGAGGATGTCCGCGAGTGTAAGATTATGGCAACACTGCTGATGCCGAAGGAGGACTTCCCGAGCGACCTCGCGATGCTGTGGATAGAGCAGACGAAGACGCAGGAGATAGCGGAGGTAGCGGTGATGAACCTCTACCAGCACCTGCCATACGCATCAGACATGGCGTTCCAGCTCATCGCCTCGCCCGACGAGATGATGCAGATGCACGGTTTCCTGATACTCGCAAGCCTCTTCCGAAAGGGCATGACACCCAACGACAGGGACATAAACGAGTTCCTCGATCAGGCGGTGTCGGCACTGCAGAATGGTTCCATTTCACTGAAGCATAGTGCCCTGAATGCCGTCCAACACTTTGCAAATATCGACGATTCATGCCTTATAGTTGCAAAAGGTGCTCTAAAATTTGGTGGTTTCGAGAATTTTTTATAACTTTGCGAACTAATATAGAGCAACGAAGGGGCGTAATGCCCGGACTGTTGACTTTGATTAACTTACAACACAGAAATATAAAACTAATAAAATAACATAAAATGCTTACACTTAAACTCATTACAGAAGAGAAAGAGAGAGTAATCAAGGGCCTTGAGAAGAAGCGTTTCCCTAACGCAGCAGAGGCTATCGACAACGTTCTTGCCATCGACAAGAAGCGTCGTGAGGCACAGCAGGAGCTTGATGCCTGCCTCGCAGAACAGAAGAAGGCTGCTGCCGAGATTGGCAAGCTGATGAAGGCTGGTGACAAGGAGGCTGCAGAGGCTGCCAAGGCTAATGTCGCTGCACTCAAGGATAAGTCAAAGGCTCTCGAAGAGGCTAAGGCTACTGCTGAGCAGGAGATGACTACCCTTCTCTGCACTATCCCTAACATACCTTACGATGAGGTTCCAGAAGGCTCATGCGCTGAGGACAACTGGGTTGTAAAGTCAAACCTCAAGGAGTGTGTTGTCGGTAAGGACACCGTAGGCAACTGGGATGCCAACCCTGTTGTTGAGACTGCTAAGCTGCCTCATTGGGAGCTTGCAAAGAAGTACAACCTCATCGACTTCGACCTCGGTGTGAAGATCTCCGGTGCTGGTTTCCCTGTTTATATAGGTAAGGGTGCACAGCTCCAGCGTGCTCTCATCAACTTCTTCCTTGCTGAGGCTAACAAGAGTGGCTACACAGAGATTATGCCTCCAACAGTAGTTAACGCTGCTTCTGGCTACGGCACTGGTCAGCTTCCTGACAAGGAGGGTCAGATGTACCACTGCGACCTCGACGACCTCTACCTCATTCCTACTGCTGAGGTTCCTGTAACAAACATCTATCGCGACGTTATCCTTGATGAGAAGGACCTTCCTATCAAGAACTGCGCATACACACAGTGCTTCCGTCGTGAGGCAGGCTCTTACGGTAAGGACGTTCGTGGACTTAACCGTCTGCACGAGTTCTCAAAGATCGAGATCGTTCGTATCGACAAGCCTGAGCACAGCGCTGCTTCACACCAGGAGATGCTCGACCATGTTGAGGGACTCCTCAAGAAGCTTGAGCTGCCATATCGTATCCTCCGTCTCTGCGGTGGCGATGCATCATTCACATCTGCCGTTTGCTATGACTTCGAGGTATATTCTGAGGCACAGAAGCGTTGGCTTGAGGTTTCTTCTGTTTCTAACTTCGATACTTATCAGGCAAACCGTCTGAAGTGCCGCTATCGCAACGCCGAGACAAAGAAGACAGAGCTCTGTCACACACTGAACGGTTCTGCTCTCGCTCTCCCACGTATAGTTGCTTCTATCCTTGAGAACAACCAGACAGAGGATGGCATCAAGGTTCCAGCTGCTCTCGTGCCATACATGGGTTGCGACATGATCAACTAATAATACAAACAGCAAATAAAACACCAAATAAAGAAATGTACAAAATTGTTTCAAAACAGCAATATTCTGAAAAGGTATTTGCACTGGAGATTGAGGCTCCGCTGATTGCGAAGAGCCGTAAGCCAGGTAACTTCGTCATCGTACGCGTTGACAAGCACTCAGAGCGTATGCCTCTGACCATCGCTGACGCTAACATCGAGAAGGGTACTATCCTCCTCGTTATCCAGATGGTTGGTATGTCTTCTACAAAGCTCTGCTCTAAAAATGTAGGCGATGAGATTGCAGACATCGTAGGTCCTCTCGGTAACCCAACCCACATCGAGAAGTTCGGTACCGTAATCTGCGCCTGCGGTGGTCTTGGTGCTGCACCAATGCTCCCTATCATCCGTGGCCTTAAGGCTGCTGGCAACCGTGTGCTCTCTGTTATCGCAGGTCGTACTGCTGACCTCGTAATCATGGAGGACGAGATCCGTGAGTCTTCTGATGAGGTAATCATCATGACTGACGATGGTTCCAAGGGCGAGAAGGGTGTCGTTACCGTTGGTATCGAGAAGTTCTGCCAGCAGGAGCACATCGACAAGGCATTCGCTATCGGCCCTCCTATCATGATGAAGTTCTCTTGTCTCATGACACAGAAATACGGCATCTCTACCGACGTATCACTCAACACCATCATGGTTGACGGTACAGGTATGTGCGGTGCTTGCCGTCTCACTATCGGTGGCAAGACAAAGTTCGTCTGCATCGATGGTCCTGAGTTCGACGGTGCTCTCGTTGATTGGGACGAGATGTTCAAGCGTATGGGTACCTTCAAGAAGGCAGAGCTCGAGGAGTTGGAGCATCTCGCTGAGCACTGCTATGAGGACGAGGAGGTTGCTCTCACGGAAACAACAGACGTTGTGATGGACGCTGATCCTACCAACGATACCATAGAGGTTCTTACTGATCGCAAGGCACCATGGCGTGAGGAGCTTCGCAAGGCAATGAAGCCAAAGGAGCGTACTGCTATTGAGCGCGTTAAGATGCCAGAGCTTGATCCTGTATATCGTGCTACCACACGTACCGAGGAGGTTAACATGGGTCTTACTAAGGAGATGGCACTCACTGAGGCTAAGCGTTGTCTCGACTGTGCTAACCCTTCTTGTGTTGAGGGTTGTCCTGTAAACATCAATATCCCTTCATTCATCAAGAACATCGAGCGTGGTCAGTTCCTTGCTGCTGCTAAGGTACTGAAGAACACCTCTGCCCTCCCTGCTGTCTGCGGACGTGTATGCCCACAGGAGAAGCAGTGTGAGTCTAAGTGTATCCACCTCAAGATGAACGAGCCTGCCGTTGCTATCGGCTACCTCGAGCGCTTCGCTGCCGACTACGAGCGTCAGTCAGGTCAGATGTCTCTGCCTGAGGTTGCTCCTTCCAACGGCATCAAGATTGCTGTCGTAGGTTCAGGTCCTGCTGGACTTTCATTCGCTGGCGACATGGTTAAGAAGGGTTACGAAGTTTACGTCTTCGAGGCACTCCATGAGATCGGTGGTGTATTGAAGTATGGTATTCCTGAGTTCCGTCTTCCTAACGCTATCGTTGACGTTGAGATCGAGAACCTCCGCAAGATGGGTGTTCACTTCCAGACAGACGTTATCATCGGTAAGTCTATCTCTGTTGACGAACTTGAGGAGCAGGGCTTCAAGGGTATCTTCGTTGCTTCTGGTGCTGGTCTCCCTAACTTCATGAATATCCCAGGCGAGAACTACATCAACATCATGTCTTCTAACGAGTACCTCACACGTGTGAACCTTATGGATGCTTCTAATCCAAAGACTGATACACCTATGAACCTCGGTAAGAAGGTGATGGTAGTAGGTGGTGGTAACACCGCTATGGACTCTGTTCGTACTGCTAAGCGCCTTGGTGCTGACGTAACACTCGTTTACCGTCGTTCTGACGCAGAGCTTCCTGCTCGTGCAGAGGAGGTTAAGCACGCTAAGGAAGAAGGAATCAACTTCATGACTCTCCACAACCCTGTAGAGTATCTTGCAGACGAGAAAGGTTGCGTAAAGCAGGCTGTACTTGCAGTAATGGAGCTCGGTGAGCCTGATGCTTCAGGTCGTCGCAGCCCTGTTGATACAGGCAAGCGCATCACTATCGACTGCGATCAGGTTATCGTTGCTGTTGGTGTATCACCAAACCCACTCGTTCCTACATCTATCAAGGGACTTGAGCTCGGTCGCAAGAACACCATCGCTGTAGGTGAGGACATGCAGTCAAGCCGTAAGTTCCTCTATGCTGGTGGTGACATCGTGCGTGGTGGTGCTACCGTAATCCTCGCTATGGGTGACGGACGTGCTGCTGCTGCTAACATGCACGCACAACTTTCTAAATAATCATCATATTTATCCTCTCTCCCCTCCCTCTTTACGGGAGGGGGCGGGGGTGGATCTTATGAACGCTACATACACTATACTCTTGCTCATACTAAGCAATGTCTTCATGACATTTGCCTGGTATGGGCATTTGAAATTACAGCAGTCAGGAGTATCAAGCAACTGGCCACTAATAGGAGTCATTCTCTTCTCGTGGGCCATCGCCTTCTTTGAGTACTGCTGTCAGGTACCAGCCAACCGCATAGGCTTTGTTGATAACGGAGGACCATTCAACCTTGTGCAGCTCAAGGTTATACAGGAATGTGTCAGCCTTATTGTCTTTGCCATCGTGGCAAACGTACTCTTCCAGGGACAGTCGCTGCATTGGAACCATGCACTAGCATTCCTATGTCTTGTCGCTGCTGTTTATCTCGTATTCATGAAGTGAAATTAGTTATTTAGTTTTTGATGTAGTTTGGTGGTTTAGATGCATAGTACAAGCAACTAAGCAACCAAACAACTAAACAACTAAACAACTAAACAACCAAACAACCAAACAACCAAACAACCAGAATATGTCCAAGTTCTTTCCACCATCAGAGCTTCCTATTAACAGCGACGGCTCTGCATTCCATCTTCACCTCCGCCCGGAGCAGCTTGCCGACAAGGTAATACTTGTTGGTGATCCTGGTCGTGTTTCTCTCGTTGCAAAGTATTTCGACGAGATAGAATGCGAAGTAGAATCACGCGAGTTCCACACAATAACGGGAACCTACATCACCACGTCAGGTGAAAAGAAGCGTATTACCGTTCAGTCAACAGGCATCGGATGTGACAACATCGACATCGTGATGACGGAACTGGATGCCCTTGCAAACATCGACTTCGCCACTCGTACGGAGAAGGAAACCTTCCGTCAGCTAACCCTAATACGCATCGGAACATGCGGAGGACTACAGCCAGATACTCCCATCGGCACCTTCGTGGCAAGCGTAAAGTCAATAGGCTTCGACGGACTCCTTAATTATTACGCGCGTAGGGATGAGGTGTGCGACCTGGAACTTGAAGAGGCATTCAAGCAGCACATGAACTGGTCACCACTGAAAGGTGCACCCTATGTGGCTACAGCTGATCCACAGCTTATTGAAAAGGTTGCAGGAACGGAGATGGTGAAGGGCATTACCATTGCATGCGGTGGATTCTACGGACCACAAGGCAGACAGATTCGCATTCCAATTCAGGATCCGGAACAGAATAATAAGGTGGAGTCATTCCGCTATACAACCTCTGTTGCAACCCAAAATGCAATGGAAAACGAACAAAAGAGTACTGACAAAAATGCACCATCCACCGAACTGAAGATATGCAACTTCGAGATGGAGTCATCTGCATTGGCAGGACTCTCTGCACTCCTCGGACATCGTGCCATGACATGCTGCATGGTTATAGCGAACCGTTATGCCAAGGAGATGAACACCGAATATAAGTCATCAATAGAAGAACTCATAAGACTCGTACTTAACAGAATATAAATGGACTATCTTTCTATCTTCCGACAACTCACCAACATACCACGACCTTCACATCACGAAGAGAAGGTTGCGGACTTTCTTTATCAGTTTGCTATCGACCACAACCTGACATACCGTCGCGATGCAAACAACTGCGTTGTAATAGAAAAGCCGGCATCACCTGGCTATGAAGACCATGAACCTGTTGTACTGCTCAACCACATGGACATGGTATGTGTCTCTGAGGCAGACAAGCCTTTTAACCCACAGACATCCACCATCACTCCTATAACATACGAGAAGGACGGAGAGACATGGATGCGCGCTGATGGCACGTCGCTGGGTGCTGACAATGGAATAGGTCTGTCCATGGCTCTTGCCATTCTTGCAGATGACACTATCCAGCATCCTGCACTTGAGGTCCTCACAACAACAAACGAAGAGGACGGCATGTCTGGTGCTGCGGGTTTGTCACCGGACTTCATCAAGGGTCGCAGGGTTCTTAACCTCGACTCTGAGGCATACGATGAAATCACCGTGGCATCGGCAGGAGCTTATATGCAGAAGGCAAAGCTGCCATATAACCGCATCGCAATACCAAAGGATTACATAGCATACGAGGTGAGCGTCTTTGGAGGAAAGGGCGGTCACAGCGGTGTTGACATCAATCGTGGCAGGGGTAATGCCATAAAGATTCTCGCAAACCTGCTTCTTGTTGCAATACGTCAGCTGAACATCAAGCTTTACCTTGTATCATTCTACGGAGGACAGGCAGCTGCTGCCATACCGGGGGAGGCAGAGGCAAAGGTCATCATTCCTTCTGATCAGCAGGAAGCCTTCGAGACTCTCGTCCGCCAATGCGATGATGCTGTTCAGGCGCAGTACAGCGAGACAGATCCTACACTCGAAGTAACATTCGACCAGTCGGTTTGGAACGGAATGGTTGTCAACGAGGAAGGCACTCACCTTCTGCTCGCATCACTCAATGCTATACCTACCGGTCCTGTTAAGATGATGGACAATGCTAACCCTCTCGACGACTCTTCTTCATACGTAGAGACAAGCAACAACATCGGTGTAGTGAAGCAGAGCAACAATGCTTTCACCGTATATATCCACACCCGCAGCTTCAACATCGATGCAATGCACGATGTTGCCCGAAACATCTCGCAGATATTTACACTGACAGGTGCAGAGGTAGAATGCCAGATGGACCTATCGCCATGGCAGGAAGATACGGACAGCCCACTGATCAGTCAGACCATAGACACCTTCCAGCAGGTTCTCGGCTTCAAGCCAAAGAAGGTTTCCATGCACTTTGCACTCGAAGCAGGGTACTACGTAGAGAAATTCCCTGGCATCACCATTGCCAGCATAGGACCACGCATCCTCTATCCACACTCCACCCACGAATGCGTTTCACTCACTACAGCCAATAATATCTGGCAAGTAGTTATCGAACTTCTCAAGAAACTCTGATAGCACAAGAGTTTCCATATAAAAAATATGACACACGCTCAATAAAGCGTATGTGTCATATTTTATTTTACTTTACATGAAGCACCCATACACCTATGTTGTTTGGGTGTTTTTTCATATACGTATGGAGAGTCATGGGTTCAAGGACAACCTTCTTATGGATCTGCGAAGCATTAAGTAGGTGAAGTTTGCCATCACTACCCCACTCCGCTATACCGATATGCGTAGTATCAAGCCCCTTCTTCTTTGTTGCAACGGCAAGGATGTCACCGTCTTTTACGAACGACATATGCTTCTTGCCTAACCTGCATTTATCTGAAGGGACATAATACATCTGCTTGCCATTGGATGCCTTCTCCATCTTTCCTATCTCTGTAATAAAACTGCTATTTCCTTTCAGCATCTTATAGGCTTCACTATGTGTCGTCATCCAATCGATATAGATTGTCTGTTTCTTCACGAATGATGGCTTTGTACCCAGTTCGTCAATAGGCAATGAAACGATACCCTTTGCCTTATTCCTCTCTGCCCACCATAGGAAGTAATGGTTTCTCGACGGATAACCTTCGGGCTTACCGTTTTCATAACGGACGGTAGAGAGGTGACGACAAAATACATTCCACACATTACCACCACCAGACTTCTTATCCAAGCCCCGCTTACTTACTTCCCTGCTCTGCTTATCGAATAGTTCCTTATGTGTCATAGTGAGGGCAAGGACCGTCTCCACGAATGTCGTGCAATCCAACTGCCTGAGGTTTACTACCAACTTCTCTTTCTTGTTTATCTCAAGAGTATGTGCAACATAGGGAATGCCCAAGAGTTGATGACCAAAATACAGCATTGAATTTGAAGGTTTGTCGATACAAGACTTTTCCAACAGCGACACAACCATCAGACTATCCGTTCGTGTATAAGAAATACCCTCAGCAAACAAGCCGAGGGTATTCAGTATCAGTATAAGAGAAATAATGCCTTTTCTCATATTTTCAATCCTTATTTTTAATGCCTAACATTATAATGCTGGCGAATTTTATTTAGCGTATGCAACAGAACGTGTCTCACGGATCACGGTGATCTTAACCTGTCCTGGGTAAGTCATCTCGTTCTGAATCTTCGTTGCAATCTCTCCAGAGAGTGCCTCTGTCTCGGCATCGCTCATCTTGTCTGCACCAACGATAACACGCAACTCACGACCAGCCTGAATAGCGTAAGTCTTCGTGACGCCAGGGTAAGACATCGCTATAGCTTCGAGGTCATTGAGACGTTTGATGTAAGCCTCCACAATCTCACGACGTGCACCTGGACGAGCACCAGAGATAGCATCGCAGACCTGTACGATAGGCGCAAGGAGAGAGGTCATCTCCATCTCATCATGGTGAGCACCGATGGCATTACATATCTCTGGCTTCTCCTTGAACTTCTCAGCCAACTTTGCGCCATAGAGTGCGTGTGGCATCTCAAGTTCCTCATCAGGCACCTTACCTATATCGTGAAGCAGTCCAGCACGCTTTGCCTTCTTTGGATTAAGACCAAGTTCAGCAGCCATGACAGCAGAGAGGTTTGCAGTCTCACGGGCATGTTGGAGGAGGTTCTGACCGTAAGAAGAACGGTACTTCATCTTACCTACAATACGTACGAGTTCTGGATGCAGGCCATGAATACCAAGGTCTATGGTTGTGCGCTTGCCGGTCTCTATGATTTCCTGCTCAAGCTGTTTCTTCACCTTTGCTACAACTTCCTCAATACGTGCCGGATGGATACGACCATCGGTAACGAGTTGATGGAGAGCGAGACGGCATGTCTCACGGCGAATAGGATCGAAAGCAGAAATAACAATAGCTTCCGGTGTGTCGTCAACAACGATCTCCACACCGCATGCAGCCTCAAGTGCACGGATGTTACGACCTTCACGGCCGATGATACGCCCCTTAACCTCATCGTTGTCGATATGGAAGATTGATACGGAATTCTCGATAGCAGCCTCAGTAGCTACGCGCTGAATGGTCTTAATGACAATTTTCTTTGCCTCGTTGTTGGCATTGATCTTTGCCTCATCCATTATCTCGTTGATGTAGCTCTGCGCATTAGTACGAGCCTCATCCTTAAGACTTTCCACAAGACGTGTTCGAGCCTCTTCGGCAGAGAGTCCAGAGAGCTGCTCAAGCTTTTCGCGCTCCTTCATCTGCATGTCAGAGAGTTCCTGTTCCTTGAGTGCGAGGAGTTTCTTCTCGTTCTCAATATGCTGAGACATCTGGTCGAGTTCCTGACGACGCTTGCCCTGTTCCTCCTGACGGTGGTTTAGTGACATCTCGCGCTGCTTCAGTTTGTTCTCCGTCTGCTGAATCTTCTGATTACGCTGCTGAACCTCGCGCTCCAGTTCGCTCTTCTTGTTTATGAACTTCTCCTTAACTTCAAGGAGTTTCTTCTCTTTGATGACCTCTGCGTTTTTCTCTGCGGTTGCCATCATCTCATTATATTTCACCTTGATTACATATCTGAAAATCAAGTAGCCGAACAATCCACCTATTATAAGTGCTGCGACGGCTGTAATAGCATATTCCATTCGTTTTTTGTTTTATTCCGAAATTTGCAGCGTTAAAAAATGTTTTGAAG